>JAEYTM010000243.1 GCA_023434015.1 Pseudomonadota bacterium
TTTTTTCCCCCCCCATGCCCCCTTTGCGGTTGATGGTGGCCCGCGAAGCGGGTCGGATGAGGGGTCTCTCAAAACCTCCCGGGGATCGTCTCGGTTCATCGCCGCCGCCCCAGCCACGCCCCGACGACCAGGACCAGGCACAGCAGCAGGTAGATCAGTTGCATCCAGGCGGGCATGGCCGAAAGGTGGGGGCCACGGCCCGTCCCGTCCACCCTTTGAACGGCGCGGGCAGCCCCGCGCACGGTCCTGTTGACCCCGCCGCGAGCAAGGCTCAGGTTCCGATCCGGGGGGATTCTTAACAAAAGAAGGAGGCCGCGGTGGCCCATAAGTTCGAGATCTACAAGGACAAGGCCGGCGAGTTCCGGGTCCGCTTCAAGTACAATTCCGAGACCATGTTCTCGACGGAAGGCTACGCCTCCAAATCTTCGGCCCAGAACGCGATCGACAGCCTGAAGAAGAACGCCCCGGACGCCCCGGTCGAGGATAACAGCTAGGCGGCCGACCTCAGGGTCTTCTCCATCCGGTAGTTGCGCAGGACCTGTCCGCGGAGCGGCACGTCCTGCGCAACGATCACCCGGAAATCACGCTTCTCGAAGAAGCCGCGCGCGGTGAGGCTGGCTTCGGTGAACAGCCGCTCGATCCCGGCCTCGGCGGCCCGCGCCTCGATCCAGTCCAGCAGCGCCGCCGCCACCCCGCGACCCTGATGGTCGGGATCGACGAACAGCATGTCGATATGGCCGTCCGGCTCCAGGTCGCTGAAGCCGGCGATCTCGCCGCCGAGGGTCGCCACCCAGGTCGGCCGTCCGCCGAGCCGAGCCGCCCAGCGGACCCGGTCGATCTCATCCGGCGCCCACGCCGCCACCTGCGCCGGGTCATAGTCCCGCGACGCCACCTCCCGCACCGCCCGGGTGAACAGGGCCGCGCAGGCGTCGACGTCCTCGGGCGCATAGGGGCGGATGACGATGGGCGCGCGGGTCATGCCGTCGCTGCTATCGGGTCGGCGACCGGCGATCCACCCCGCGATCGAACCAGTAACCCGAGCCGCTTCTCAAGCGGGTCCCGCGCTTAGGCGTCGTGGCGGATGATCGGCTCCGGTCCGACGGTTGCGTCCAGGGCCGCCAGAGGCCGGGGCAGCGTGGCGCCATGCCCTTGGGACGCACTGTCCACCTGCGGTCTGCACTTGCGCGCGCCGCCCCCCGGACGCACATTCAACCTATGTCCGAACGTCCCGCATCGACCAGTCCCAAGCCCCGCAAGCTTGACCGCTCGGTGCTTGGCCGTAGCGAGGCGACGGGCCGGTTCGTGCTGCGCCCCGCCTCGAAGGCGGGCGCCATTTCGGTCAGGGCCGCGTCGACGGCCGTCCAGAACCTTCACGGCGACAGGAAGAAGTAGCGGTTGGCCACGCCCGACCGGACATCGGCCGACGACGTCTTCATCAATTGTCCATTCGACCGCGATTACGCGCCGACATTTCGCGCTCTGATCTTCACCATCTACGCCTGCGGGTTCAGGCCCCGATCCGCCCGAGAGCTCGATGACGGCGGCCAGACCCGGATCGACAAGCTTTTCGGCCTGATCGACGAGTGCCGGTTCGGCATCCATGACCTCTCACGGACCGAGCTCGACGAGGTCAACCATCTGCCGCGTTTCAACATGCCGCTCGAACTCGGCATCTTCCTCGGCGCCAAGCGCTATGGCGGCTCCGCACAGAAGGCCAAACGCCTGCTGATCCTCGACGTCGAACCTTACCGCTATCAGCGGTTCATCTCCGACCTTGCCGGGATGGACATCCACCAACACGGCGGCGATCCGCTGCGCGCCCTGAACGAAACCCGCGACTGGCTCGCCAATGTCTCCCGGCGGATCCTGCCGAGCGGCGACAAGGTCACCAGGCTCTATCAGGCCTTCGGCGGAGACTTGCCTGCGCTGGCCGCCGCGCTGGAGTTCGACCCCGAGGCGCTCCCCTACGTCGACTATGAACGTCTTGTGGTCAGCTGGCTTCTCGAAGCAAACCCCTTGGCATGACCACCACCCCCGCCTCCCCCACCGTCGCCGCGCCGCGTCCGCGCAACCTCGTCGGCCTCGCCATATTGATTGTCTGGCTGGCCCTCGGCGCCGTGCTCGTCGCCAGTCCTTCCGGACCCGTGGCCTTTGGCTTCGTCATGGTCGGCTGGATCCTGGCGGTGATGGCGCACGAGTTCAGCCACGCCCTGATCGCCTATGTCGGCGGCGACCATACGGTGGTCGACAAGGGCTACCTGTCCTTCGACCCGCGCCGCTACGGCGACCTCGGCACCAGCCTGGTGATCCCGCTGCTGGCCCTGGCGCTCGGCGGCATCGGCTTCCCGGGCGGGGCCGTCTACCTGCGGCCGGACCTGATGCGGAACCGCTTCTGGCGCGCCGCCTCGTCCCTGGCCGGACCCGCGGCGACGCTGGCGGTGCTGCTGGCCCTGGCCGCCGGCCTGGCGGTCTACGGAAGGATCGACCCGTTCAGCCCGCTCTTTGCGGCGCTCGCCGTGCTGGCCTTCCTGCAGGCCACCGCCCTGATCCTCAACCTGCTGCCGATCCCCGGCCTCGACGGCTTCAACGCCATCCGCCACTTCCTGCCCCGCCGCCTCGACCCGCTGATCCGCAAGGCCGAGGGCCTGGCCCTGGTGCTGCTGCTGGCGGCCATCTTCCTGGTCCCCGGCGCGGCCCGCTGGCTGTTCGGGACGGCCGCCCAGCTCTCCTTCGCCCTCGGCCTCTCCCCCCAGGCGCTCGCCGACGGCTGGGCCCTGTTCCGCTTCTGGAGCTAGCCCGCTCCTTCTCCCCTTGCGGGAGAAGGTGGACCGCGAAGCGGGCCGGATGAGGGGCCTCCCGGTCCCGTCGGCATGTCAGGCGCACGGCCGTTCCGACCGCTCTCAATCCCGTCCTCGGTCGGCTTGGAGGCCCGCCTTCCTCGCAAGCGGACAAGGAATATTCACCCCCGCCGCCCCGTCCCTAACGGCTCGTAAACCCTTCCGGCGTCCTGTATCCCTTCCGGAACAGACGATGAACGCAACGATTCGCCCCATACGCATCCTGGGCCTCGACCCCGGCCTGCGCCGCACCGGCTGGGGCGTGGTGACGGTCGACGGCGCGCGCCTGGCCCATGTCGCCCACGGGGTGATCGCGCCGAAGGACAGCCTGCCCTTCGCCGAGCGCCTGCTGGTGCTGTTCGAGGCGATCAGCGAGGTCGTCGCCCTGCACGCCCCGGACGAGGCGGCGGTCGAGGAGACCTTCATGAACAACAACGCCGCCTCGGCCCTGAAGCTCGGCCACGCCCGCGCCTGCGCCATGCTGGCCCCGGCCCGCGCCGGCCTCACCGTCGCCGAATACGCCGCCACCGTGGTCAAGAAATCCATCGTCGGGACCGGGGGCGCCGACAAGGCCCAGGTCGGCTGGATGATCGCCCGCCTTCTGCCCACCGACGGCCCGACCACCGCCGACGCCGCCGACGCCCTCGCCGTGGCCATCGCCCACGCCCACGCCCGCAAGGCCCGCCGGCTGGGAGCCGCTGCATGAGCCCCGCCGCGAACCCGCCCCATTCCGGGCCGAAGGTGACCGCCTATGAAACCGCTGATTCTCTGCGCGACGCTGCTGCTGTCGCTCGCCGGCTGCGCGGCGCTGGAGTCCACCGGCCGGGCGCCGGCCAACGGGCCGTACGGAGCCGTCGACCGGCGTCTCTGAGCGCGGCGGGAGTCGTCGCATGATCGGCCGGCTGCGCGGCATGGTGGCCGAGGTCGCCGAGGAGGAGGCGCTGATCGACGTGGGCGGCGTC
>JAEYTM010000102.1 GCA_023434015.1 Pseudomonadota bacterium
CCGAGACCGCCCTGGCCGAATAGGCGCCGGTGCAGAGACGACCAGAGCCCCGGGCCCGCGCCCGGGGCTTTTTCGTGGACTCAGGACACGAATGGCCGGTTGGACAGGTCGCGCAGCACGGCGGCGACGAAGGTCTTCAGCGATGGCGGTACGCGCCGCCCTCCGCGCCGTGGCCAGCGCCAGCGGCCGCTCGCCACGTCAGGCGGCAGCCGAACCGCCAGCCGTCCCGCCGAAACGTCCGAGACCATCGGCGTGAAGTAGACGCTGTCCTCGAAATAGCAGTGGACGACCATCGACCGGCGGGTCGCGCCGGGACGGGTCACCGGCGCGCCGCCATGGGCGAGGTTCGCCGCCCAGACGAAGGCGTGGCCCTTCGGGATCACCAGCTCCTTCGGCTGAAGGCCGCTGGCGGCGATCCGCTCGGCGAACCTCGGCACGAAGTGGCGCAGGTAATCCTCCGGCGCCGGCCGTGCGGCGTTGACGCCGACATCCTGCATGGACAGCACCGGCAGCCGGTGACTGCCCGGGTAATAGACCAGCGGCCCGGAATCCGCGCCGATGTCTTCCAGGGCGATCCAGACGCCGCACATGAAGCGCTCGGGCAGGCTGGAGAAGTGGATGGTGTCGGAGTGCAGCTCCTGCTCCGTGCCGTCGCGGAAGTTCAGGGTCTGGAAGGCGAAGGAGCGGCGTCCGTAGGCGGCGTGCAGCCGGTCGTGGATCTGCGGCAGCAGCGCCAGCCGCCGCACGGCGTCCGACCGCCGCCAGAAGTCCTGCACCCGACGGCCGCCGGCGAAGGCGCCCTCGGTGTCCAACACGGCCTGGTCGCAGAGCCGACGCCCCTCTTCGCCCAGGTCGATGACCGCCCCGCCCCGTTCGCGCATCTCGGCCACGAACCGGCGCACTTCAGGGTCCAGGCCGGCCAGATCACGTGCGGGATCGAACGCCGGGTCCTCGAACAGCGGGACCTGCGGGAGGGCGCCGGCGGCCATGCGCTCAGGCGATCTGGGCGGAGATCGCGGCCGCCAGCGCCTTCAGTTCCTCGGGATCGGCCATGCCGCCGCCGTGCCGGCCCAGCGCGACGCCGTCCCAGCAGGGGATGATGTGGAAATGCAGGTGGTAGACGGTCTGGCCGGCGGGCTCGCCGTTGAACTGCTTGACGATCAGGCCGTCGGGCTTCAGCGCCGCGCGCACCGCCCGGGCGACCCGCTGGACGCCGAGCACCAGTTCGGACAGCACCTGCGGCTCCTCTTCCAGCAGGTTGCGCGCCCGCGACCCCTTCGGGATCACCAGGGTGTGGCCCTTCGACTGGGGGAAGGCGTCCATGAACGCCAGGACATGCTCGTCCTCGAACACCCGCGCCGACGGAATCTCGCCGCGCAGGATCTTCGCGAAGATGTTGTCGTCGTCGTAGGCGCCGTCCAGGCTCATCGCGGTCTCCTCAGCTGTCGCCGTGGTAGCAAATCGCGCCGAGGGGAGGAACGGAGCGTTCAGCCGCCGCGCCGGAAGGGGGAGTATTCCTCCGCCAGCCATTCCATCTCCGCCTCGACGCCCTCCCGCTCGCGCCGGACGAACTGTTCGACCGGGCCGCGCAGGGCCGGGTCGGCGATATAGTGCGCCGAATAGACCGCCTTCGGCAGATAGCCGCGGGCGATCTTGTGCTCTCCCTGGGCGCCGGCCTCGACCCGCGCCAGGCCCCGGCCGATCGCCCATTCGATGGCCTGATAGTAGCAGAGCTCGAAGTGCAGGAACGGGACCTCCTCCACCGCGCCCCAGTTGCGGCCGTAGAGGCAGTCGTCGCCGATCAGGTTCAGCGCGCCCGCGATCCAGCGCCCCTCCCGCCGCGCCATCACCAGCAGCACCCGCTCGGCCATCCGCTCACCCAGCAGGGAGAAGAATGGCCGGCTGAGGTACGGGCGGCCCCATTTGCGCGAACCGGTGTCCATGTAGAAGGCGAAGAAGGCGTCCCAATGGTCTTCGTTGATCGCCGCGCCGGTCAGGGCGTGGATCTCCAGGCCCGCCTGGGCGTCGCGGCGCTCGCGCCGGATGGTCTTGCGCCGCCCGGACGACAGGGCCGCGAGGAAGTCGTCGAAGCTGGCGTAGCCGCGGTTCAGCCAGTGGTATTGCTGGCCCTCGCGCAGGGCCAGGCCCTGCTCGCCGAGGAACCGCCACTCCTCCCCGGTCGGGAAGTTCACGTGCAGCGAGGAGGCGCCGTAGCGCTGGCAGAGCGTCATGGCCCCTTCGAGCAGCAGCCCCCTCGCCTCGCCGGCGTCGACGTCAGGCCGGGCCAGCAGGCGCGGCCCCGTCGCCGGGGTGAAGGGGGCGGCCGACAGCAGCTTCGGATAATACCGGCCGCCGGCCCGCTCGTAGGCGTCGGCCCAGGCGTGATCGAAGATGTATTCGCCCTGGCTGTGGGACTTCAGATAGAGCGGCATGACCGCCGCGACCCGGCCCTGCCCGTCCTCGACCGCCAGATGCTGCGGCGCCCAGCCGGTACGTTCGACGGCGCAGTTCGACTGCTCCAGGGCGTCGAGGAAGTCGTAAGCGACGAAGGGATTGCCGGCATAGGCGGGGTTGCCGGCGCAGGCGTCCCAGGCGTCGCGTCCGATCTCATCTATGCGGCGGTGAACCCGGACCGCCGGCTTCAGCGTCACGTCCGACGCCTCAAGGCGCGAAGCCCTCGAAGATCAGGTTGTCGCAGTGGTCCCTCAGCGCGTCCCACTGCGCCGGCTCGCGGACCGTCCAGGCGACGACGGGCATGCCAGCGGCCCGGTGCCGCGCCGCCAGTTCCCCGGGCAGCATGTCGAGGCCGAGCGCCAGGAAGTGCGGCCGCGCGATGGAAACGTGTTCCAGCCCGGCCCAGGCCCTGCGCTGCTCCGGGTTCATCTTCGCCGCATCCGCGTAGGAATAGCTGTCGAGCCCGCGCAGAACGCCGGGAAACCGGTCGGCGAACCAGGCATGGGAATAGGGATTGAAGCCGATCACGGCGACGGGGCCGTTGTGGTCCATGATGACCTCGTGCACCCGCTGCTCCAGCGGCCCGACCTGGCCGGCCGGCGTCTTCAGCTCGACATGCACCATCGCCCGGTGGCCGATCAGGGCCAGGGCCTCCAGCAGGGTCGGGATCGCCTCGTCAGTCCCGGCCAGGCGCAGTTGCGCGAGATCGGCGGCGTTGAGGTCTGCGACCCGCCCGTCGACGCCGGTCATCCGCGCCAGGTTGGCGTCATGAAAAACCACGGCCTCGCCATCGGCTGAGAGCTGGACGTCCAGCTC
>JAEYTM010000177.1 GCA_023434015.1 Pseudomonadota bacterium
CCTAAACACGCTTTCCAAGCGTGCGCCTTCAACCACTCGGCCACCGCACCTTACCGCGCGGGGGAGTGGGTCCCCGCGGAGGCGCGCAATATAGTCAGGAAGCCTCCGGGGGCAAGCGGCGTTGGAGGGGGCGAACCGTGCAATCCGCGCACCCAGTCCCTATCTTGGCGGGCGAGCGCCAGGAGGCCCCATGCTCTTCGCCAGAAAATCCCTCGAACTGCCCACGCCCGACACGGCCCTGCCGGGCCGGCCGCATCCCATTCCCACCGCCGAGACCCATTTCGTCAACGGCCACGCACTCCAGGCGCCCTATCCGGAAGGGCTGGAGACCGCGGTCTTCGCCATGGGCTGCTTCTGGGGCGTGGAGCGGATGTTCTGGAACATCCCCGGCGTCTGGGTGACGGCGGCCGGCTATGTGAACGGCCTCACGCCCAACCCCACCTATGAGGAGGTCTGCAGCGGGCGGACCGGCCACACCGAGGCGGTGATGGTGGTGTTCGACCCGAAGGCCGTCACCTACAGCGAGCTGCTGAAGGTGTTCTGGGAAGGGCACGACCCGACCCAGGGCATGCGCCAGGGCGGCGACATCGGCACGCAGTATCGCTCGGGCATCTACGCGACCAACGACGCCCAGCTGCAGGCGGCCGAAGCCTCGCGCCAGGGCTATCAGGAGGCGCTGGCGGCCAGGGGATACGGCCAGGTGACCACCGAGATCGGGCCGGCCGGGCCGTTCTTCTTAGCCGAGGCCTATCACCAGCAGTATCTGGCCAAGAATCCGGGCGGCTACTGCGGCGTCGGCGGCACCGGGGTCAGCTGCCCCATCGGGGTCGATGTCGCGCTAGAATCCGGCCGGGCTTGAGGCGGTGACGCCGGAGGACTTCGACGGGGCGGCACGGGTCCTCCCGGCCGTCACCCTGGACATCCAGTGGGGCGACCGGCGGGTCTACAAGGTCGGCGGACGGATTTTCGCGATCACCGACGGTGCGGCGCGCGAACTGGCGCTGAAGGTCAGCGACATCGCCTTCGAGGCCCTGGTGGAGACAGGCCGGGCCCGGCCGGCGCCCTACCTGGCGCGCGCCGGCTGGGTGGCCTTCGACGACCTCGCCGCGCTTGAACCCGCCGAGGTGATCGACTGGCTGGCGACGGCCCATGCCCTGGTGGCGGCGCGGCTCACCCGCCGGGCGCGCCGGGAACTCGGCCTGGTCAGCCCGGACTGACACCGGTGGGGTCGCCGCCGGAGGTGGAGGCGCCGGAAGGGGGCGGCGCGCGACGGGATTCGATCTGCCGACGCAGATCGCCGATGGCGTGGGCCGCGCGGCTGCCGCGCTGGCGCCAGAACAGGATGCTGACGGCGCCGATGGTGGCGCCCATGAACGCCCAGGGGCCGAACACCCAGGCGCCGGCCGCCAGGGCGAAATAGTAGCCGCGCACGCCGGCGTTGAACGACGACAGCGCCGGATTGAGCATGCGGCCGACCGCGTCGCCGAAGCTGCGCCGCTCTTCCTCCGACAGGCCGTCCGGCACCGCGCCGACCGCGGCGATGCAGTAGTTCATCTGCCGGATAGACCAGATGAAATCGAGCAGGCCGCGCGCCAGGGCGATGATCACCAGCGACAGCTGCAGCTCGAAAAGGAACCGGCTCGAGGTGCGGATGACCTCCAGGGCGGAGACGCTGCGGAAGGTGCTCTCGCCACCGAACAGGGCGCCCGCCGTGGCGGCGATCAGCAGCAGGTTCGAGGAGGCGAAGAAGGAGGCCGAGTTCAGCGCCTGGCCGAGAAGCTGGCCGTCCATGAAGCGGTTCTCGCGCGCCACCATGTTGCGCATCCAGGTGACCCGGATGACGGTCATGTCGGTGTTGATCGCGCCGCCGCGGCCTTTGGAGAGCAGGCTCAGCAGCGGCTGATAGAACAGCCAGAAGGCGACGAAGAGCGAGAGCGCCGCGATATCGATAGGCCGCACGACCTTAGTCCTCCTTGATCAGGCTCATGACGTTGGTGTTGCGCAGCCGCAGCGCGACGATGAAGGCCGCCGCCATGATGACGGAGACATATATGTAAAAGCCGAACTCGGCCCCCACGCCCTTGAACCACAGGGCGACATATTCGGCGGTGCCGCCGAACAGCGCGTTGGCGATGGCGTAGGGCAGGGCGACGCCCAAGGCCCGGACGTTGGCGGGGAAAAGCTCGGCCTTAACCAGTCCGCTGACCGCCGTGTAGCCGGACAGCACGGTCAGCAGCAGAAGGACGAGCCCAAGGGCGCCCAGGGCCGAGCTGGTCCCGGCCAGGGCGGACATCACCGGATAGGTCGCGATCGCCCCGCCGCCGAAGGCGATGGCCAGCGTGGTCCGGCGACCGATCCGGTCGGAGAGCCAGCCGAACAGCGGCTGGGCGAACATATAGACGACCAGGGCGGCGGCGGTGATCCAGGTCGCCGTGTCCTTGGCGAAGCCCGAGGTGTTGACCAGGAACTTCTGCATGTAGGTCGTGTAGGCGTAGAAGGCCAAGGAGCCGCCGGCGGTCAGGACGAAGATGATCGCCGTCTCGCGCGGATGGCGGACGAACAGCATCATGGTTTTGGCCCGCTCCAGCCCTTCGGCCTTGGCGTTGAGATAGCTGGCGCTCTCGGACATGCCGCTGCGGATCCAGAACACCACCACGGCCAGCAGGCCGCCGATGGCGAATGGAATGCGCCATCCCCAGGCCTCCAGGTCCGTTTCCGCCATGAAGGTCTGCAGCAGGATCAGCACCGACAGGGCGGTGAGCTGGCCGCCGATCAGGGTGACGTACTGGAAGCTGGCCCACATGCCGCGCCGGCGACGGCCGGCCATCTCGGACATGTAGGTGGCGCTGGCCCCGTACTCGCCGCCGATGGACAGGCCCTGGACGAGGCGCGCGGCCAGCAGGCCGGCGGGCGCCAGGGCGCCGATCTGGGCGTAGGTCGGCAGCAGGGCGATGGCAAAGGAGCCGAAGCACATCAGGCCGACGCTGAGCGCCAGGGCCGCGCGGCGGCCGGCGTGGTCGGCGTAGAGGCCCATCAGCCAGGCGCCGAGGGGCCGCATCATGAAGCCGAGCGCGAAGACCCCGGCGTTCTGGAGCAGCTGTGCGGTGGTGTCGCCGGCCGGGAAGAAGTGGGGCGCGAAGTAGATCGCGAAGGAGGAATAGGCGAACCAGTCGTACCATTCGACGAGATTGCCCGCCGATCCGCCGACGATGGCCTTGACCCGCTGCAGCGGGGTGATCTGCGCGCCTGCCGCAGCGTCGGACGTCGTCTCGCCTGCCATGCATCCCCCCGGTCGCCCGGGAGGATGCTAGGCGATCCCCCGGCTTACGCCAGGGGGTCTGTCGTCATATGCGTCCCATCAGGACGAGGATGATCACGATCACCAGCACGAGGCCGAGCCCGCCCGAGGGGAAATAGCCCCAGCTGCGGCTGTAGCCCCAGCTGGGCAGGGCGCCGAGCAGCGCCAGGATCAGGATGATGATCAGAATGGTGCCAAGCATGGGCGTGTCTCTCCTGTAAGCCGTGACCCCAACCGCGGGGCAAACGGGCTGGCATGGCTCAGGTTCCGGAGAGGCGGGCCCTAGTCGGCGGCGTCGGCCGTGTGGAAGCGTGCCTCGGTGTCCTTGACCCCCAGGGCGTACATCATGCCGATCCAGCCGCCCTTGATGCGGGGCAGGAGCAGCAGAGTGAGCACGGTCAGCGGGATCAGGATCACCGGCAGCGACACGGCGGCCGGAGCTTCCCAGACGATCGGGAAGAAGAACAGCGGCCCGACCAGCAGGTGGCCGACCAGCAGGATGGTCAGGTAGGCCGGGCCATCGTCGGCCGGATAGCGGGCGAGGTCGTGGCTGCAGCCCGGGCAGGCGCCGCACACCTTCAGGTACTTGCGGAACATCCTGCCCTCGCCGCAGGCGGGACACTGGCCCTTCAGTCCGCGCAGGACCGCGGGGCGCAGGGGATGAGCGAGTTCGGCCATGGCCGGCATATGCGACATCCGCCCTTCCGACGGAAGGGCGCGGCCCGCGAAGGGCCGATTGGCCGCAGTCTAGCGCCGGACGTCTTCGGCGGTGCCGGTCACGGCCTGGCCGGCGGCCTGGAGGTCGCGGCCGACGCCCGACACGGTATTGCAGGCGGCCGTCAGCAGGGCGGACGCGGCGACGGCGAGCACGATCAGTTTGCGCATGGGGATCCCCTTGTCGATGCCGGTCCGGTGTCCGGCGCCGCATCCTTGTAGTCAAGCTCGCGGCGGGATTTGGGCGGGTCATGGCCCTTCTCGCTCAGGGGGAGAAGGGTAAGGTTGGCGGATGAACGCGACCCTGGCCCAGGCCGTGCTGGCGCTGCACCTGCTGGTGATCGCCTTCAATGTGGCGGGGCTGGCGGTCATCCCGCTGGGGGCGAGGCTAGGATGGCGCGTCGTGCGGCTCCGCTGGCTGCGGCTGCTGCACCTGGCGTCCTGGGCGATGGTGGCCCTTCAGGCCGCGCTCGGCCGCGCCTGTTTCCTCACCGACTGGCAGGGCGCCCTGTCCGGGGGCGCGGCCCAGGCGCCCATGGTCATGCGATGGATCAACAGTCTGATCTACTGGCCGCTGCCGATGTGGGCCTTCACCGCGATGTACCTGGTGCTGTTCGCCGGGGTGGTGGCGCTGTGGCGGATCGCGCCGCCTAGTCCGCGTCCATCTTCAGGGCGGCGATGAAGGCTTCCTGCGGAATCTCGACCTTGCCGAACTGACGCATGCGCTTCTTGCCGGCCTTCTGCTTGTCGAGCAGCTTGCGCTTGCGGCTGGCGTCGCCGCCGTAGCACTTGGCGGTGACGTCCTTGCGCAGGGCCCGCACGGTCTCGCGGGCGATGATCCGCCCGCCGATCGCCGCCTGGATCGGGATCTGGAACATGTGCGGGTTGATCAGGTCCTTCATCTTCTCGACCATGCCGCGGCCACGGGCCTCGGCGCGGTCGGCGTGGACCAGCATCGACAGGGCGTCCACCGGCTCGGAGTTCACCAGGATCGACATCTTCACCAGATTGCCGACGCGATAGTCCTCGATGACGTAGTCGAAGGAGGCGTAGCCCTTCGAGATCGACTTCAGCCGGTCGTAGAAGTCGAACACCACCTCGTTCAGCGGCAGATCGTAGACCACCAGGGCGCGGGCCCCGACATAGGACAGCTCGCGCTGCGAGCCGCGGCGGTCCTGGCAGAGCTTGATCACCGACCCCAGATACTCGTCCGGCGTCAGGATGGTGGCCTTGATCCAGGGCTCGGCGATGGAGGCGACCTTCACCGGGTCGGGCAGGTCCGCCGGGTTGTGCAGCTCGATCTCGGAGCCGTCGGTCAGGCCGACCTTGTAGACCACCGAGGGGGCGGTCGCGATCAGGTCGAGGTCGAACTCGCGGCTCAGCCGCTCCTGGATGATCTCCAGGTGCAGCAATCCGAGGAAGCCGCAGCGGAAGCCGAAGCCGAGCGCCGCGCTGGTTTCCATCTCGTAGCTGAAGGAGGCGTCGTTCAGGCGCAGGCGGCCTATGGCGGCGCGCAGGTCCTCGAAGTCGGCGGCGTCCACCGGGAACAGGCCGCAGAACACCACCGGCTGCACCTCGCGGAAGCCCGGCAGGGCCTCGGCGGCCGGCTTCTTTTCGTCGGTGATGGTGTCGCCGACGGCGGCGTGGGCGACTTCCTTGATCTGGGCGGTGATGAAGCCGATCTCGCCCGGGCCGAGTTCCTCGACCTCGGTGCGCTTGGGCCGGAAATAGCCGATCCGGTCGATCAGGTGGGTCGATCCCTGCTGCATCATGCGGATGCGCTGGCCGGCCTTCAGCACCCCGTCGATCACCCGCACCAGCACCACCACGCCCAGGTAGGGGTCGTACCAGGCGTCGACCAGCAGGGCCTTCAGCGGCGCGTCGCGGTCGCCCTTCGGCGGCGGCAGGCGGGTGACGATGGCCTCGAGCACATCGCGGATGCCGAGGCCGGTCTTGGCCGAGGCCAGCACCGCGTCCGAGGCGTCGAGACCGATGACGTCCTCGATCTGCTGGCGCACCCGGTCGGGCTCGGCGGCCGGCAGGTCGACCTTGTTCAGCACCGGAACGATCTCATGGTCGTTGTCGATCGCCTGGTAGACGTTGGCCAGGGTCTGGGCCTCGACCCCCTGGGAGGCGTCGACCACCAGGATCGAGCCCTCGCAGGCGGCCAGCGAACGCGAGACCTCATAGGCGAAGTCCACGTGGCCGGGGGTGTCCATCAGGTTGAGGACGTAGTCCTCGCCGTTGTCGGCCCTGTAGTGCAGGCGCACCGTCTGGGCCTTGATGGTGATGCCCCGCTCGCGCTCGATGTCCATGTTGTCGAGGACCTGTTCGGTCATCTCGCGCTGGGTCAGCGCGCCGGTCTCCTGGATCAGGCGATCGGACAGCGTGGATTTGCCGTGGTCGATGTGGGCCACGATCGAGAAGTTGCGGATATGCGAAAGCGGGGTGCTCATGGGGCGTGCGTCTAGCACATTCCGCGGCCGGCGCGAGGCGCGCGGCGTTGCGACGCGGGCCTTACGGTTAATCGCGCGTTAAGCTGACAGGTATCAATGACTGGCCCTGGGCGGAGCTGGTTCCAGACGTCGAAGGAGAGATACGCGCCCATGGATCGTCGCACCGTCATCGTTTCCGGTCTCGCGACCGTCGGCGTCGCCAGCGTGGCGCGCGCCCAGTCGTATGAGCCCATCGGCCAGGGGCGGCCGCTCGACGGCCCGGCGCCGCCGAACCAGACCCCCAACTATCCGGTGCAGCAGCCGGCTCCGCCGTCCGCGCCGCCGCCCCCCACCGGCGCCGAGACCTATTCGCGCGACGAGATCGTCACCTCGGTCTCCGACTTCCTGGGCGTCACCGCCGAGGCGGCCGGCGGGGTGATCGAACGCGTGTTCCAGCAGAACGGCCGTCCCACCGCCTATATCGCCGGTGAAGAAGGCTCGGGCGCGATCCTGGTCGGGGGCCGCTATGGCCGCGGCCTGCTCTATATGAAGGACCGCGAGCCCATCGAGGTGTTCTGGCAGGGCCCGTCGATCGGCTGGGATTTCGGGGGCAACGCCAGCCGGGTGTTCACCCTCTGCTACAACCTGCAGATTCCGGAAGCGATCTACCAGCGCTTCCCGGGCGTCGAAGGGTCGGCCTATTTCGTCGGCGGCCTGGGCGTGAACTACCAGAAGGCCAACGACATCACCCTGGCCCCGATCCGCGCCGGCGTCGGCTTCCGCCTGGGCGCCAACGTCGGCTACCTGGCCTACACCCGCAAGCGCCACATCCTGCCGTTCTGACGCCGGGCGGCGGCCCCTCGCGGGGCCGCCCTCAGTGCTTGTCGGTCTTGCTGTTCAGCAGGTCCATCAGGGCCAGCAGGACGCCCGAGACCACGAAAGTGATGTGGATGCCGACCAGCCAGCCGAGCGTGCGGTCGGAGATGTCCGCGCCCTCGGACAGCTGCATGAACGAGCGCAGCAGGGCGATGGCGCTGATCGCCACGATGGAGGCGATCAGCTTCATCTTCAGGCCGGAGAAGTCGACCGTGCCCATCCAGCCCGGCCGATCCTCGTCGTCGCCGGTGTCGATCTTCGAGACGAAGTTCTCGTAGCCCGAGAAGATCACGATCAGCAGCAGGTTGCCGGCCAGCGACAGGTCGATCAGCGCCAGCACCATCAGGATCGCCTCTTCCGGCGACATGCTGGGCAGGTGGGCGAGTTCGTGCACCGCCTCGTTGAAGAACACCACCAGCAGGGCGCCCAGCGCCACCACCAGCCCGACATAGAACGGGGCCATCAGCCAGCGGGAGCGGAACAGCCACAGCTCCAGGTGCCGTTCGGCGGCGGGCTTTGGCTTGGGCTTGCGGGGCGGGGTCGGTTCTGCGGTCATTGGGTTCACCCTCTCAGCCTGGCGCCGACGGCCTTCTCGGCGGCCGCCACGATGCGGCCGGACAAGGCTTCGATCTCGGCCTCCGTCAGGGTCTTGTCGCGCGGCTGCACCAGAACCTCGACGGCCACCGACTTCATGCCCTCCGGCACGCCGGGGCCCTGATAGACGTCGAACACCCGGGCGTCGGCGACCAGTTGCTTGTCGGCGCCGAGGATCGGCCGGACCAGCTCGCCGGCCGGCGTGTCGGCGGCGACCACGAAGGCGAAGTCACGGCGCAACGGCATGAGGCTGGACAGCTCCAGCGCGGCCTTGGTCTTCACGCCCTTGCGCTTCGGCTCGGGGATGGCGTCGAGGGTCAGTTCGAAGCCCAGCATCGGCCCTTCGGCATCGAGCGCCTTGAGCACCGCCGGATGGATTTCGCCGAATTCGGCGACGACCGTCTTGGGCCCGAGCTGCAGGCGGGCGGAGCGGCCCGGGTGCCACCAGGGCGACGCCTGGCCCTGGACCACTTGCAGGCCCGGTGCGCCCATCTCCTCCAGCAGGGCCATCAGGTCGGCCTTCAGCTCGAACAGCGGCTCGGCCCTGGCGCCATCCCAACGGCGTGGCGGGCGTGGGGCCAGGATCGCCGCGACGGCGGTCACCTGATCTTGCGGACGGTCGCCACGATAGTTGGGGCCGACTTCGAACAGGGCGGCGTCGGCGAAGCCCTTGCGGGCGTTGCGGGCGGCGGCCTCGATCAGGTTCGGCAGGATCGAGGGCCGCATGCAGTCGAGATCGGAGGCGATCGGATTGGCCAGCACCAGTTCCCGCCGCCCTCCGCCGAACAGCTCGGCCGAGGCGCGGCGCATGAAGCTCCAGGTGACCGCCTCGGCGTAGCCGCGGGCGGCCATCGCCCGCCGGGCGTTGCGGATGCGGGTCTGGCGAACGGTCAGGGCGCCGCCGATTGGCCGGGCCAGTTCCGGCAGGGGCTCGGCCGGCAGGGCGCCGTAGCCCTCGATGCGGGCGACTTCCTCGACCAGGTCCGCCTTGCCCTCGACGTCGCGGCGCCAGGAGGGCGGGGTGACGGTGTCGCCGTCCAGGCCGAAGCCGAGCTTCGTCAGGATGTCGTCGATGCGGGCGCGATCGACCGACAGGCCCGACAGCTTGCGCACATAGTCGCGGTCGAAGGCGATCGGCGCCGGCGGGGCGGGCGCCTGGCCGGCGACGCGGACTTCCGAGGCCTCGCCGCCGCAGATCTGCAGGATCAGCTGGGTGGCCAGTTCCAGGCCGGGAAGCACGCCTTCGGGATCGACGCCGCGAGCGAAGCGGTACTGGGCGTCGGAGGTGATGCCGGTGACGCGGCCGGTCTGGGCCGTGCGGATCGGATCGAACCAGGCGCTCTCCACGAACACCTCGGTGGTGGTCTCGGAGCAGCCGGTGGACTCCCCGCCCATGACCCCGCCGAGGCCGATCGGGCGCTGGCCGCCGGCGTCGGCGATGACGCACATCTCGGGTGTGACGTCGTAGGTCTTGCCGTCCAGAGCGATGAGTTGCTCGTCCTTGTGCGGCGCGGGCGAGGGTGCATCGCCGTCGCTGGGTTCGCCGGGCCCCTTGCCGAGGCGGGCCTCGATCACGTCGCCGACCAGCAGGGCGCGGTCGTAGACGTGCAGCGGCCGGGCGCGGTCGTAGGAAATCAGGTTGGTGACGTCGACCAGGGCGTTGATCGGGCGCAGCCCCACCGAAACCAGCCGCTGCTGCAGCCAGGCCGGCGAGGGGCCGTTCTTCACGCCACGGATCAGCCGGCCGGCGAACACCGGGCAGGCGTCGCCATCGACGCGGATCTCGATCGGGCAGGGGAAGGCGCCGGAGACGGCGGCCGTGGCGTCGGGCTTCAGGGTTCCCAGGCCGGCGGCGGCGAGGTCGCGGGCGATGCCGCGCACGCCCAGCCAGTCGGGCCGGTTGGGGGTCACCTCGAAGTCGATGACCGCTTCCAGGCCCAGCGCCTCGGCGGCGCTGGTTCCGACCGCCAGGGCGTCGGGCAGCTCCAGGATGCCGTCGGATTCCTCGGCGGTCTCCAGTTCGGACGCCGAGCAGAGCATGCCGTTGGAGACCACGCCGCGGACCGGCCGCGCCTCCAGGGTCACGCCGGAGCCGGGCACATAGGCCCCGATGGGAGCGTAGATGGTGGTCAGGCCGGCGCGCGCGTTGGCCGCGCCGCAGACGATCTCCTTGCGGCCGTCGACGGTGTCCACCTGGCAGACGCGCAGGCGGTCTGCGTTGGGGTGCTGCACCGCCTCGACGATCCTGGCGACCGAGAACTGCGCCAGCTTGGCGGCCGGGTTGTCGACGTGCTCGACCTCGAGGCCGGCCATGGTCATGGCGGCGACGACCTCGTCGACCGTGGCGGTCGTGTCGAGGTGCTCCTTCAGCCAGGAGAGGGTGAACTTCATCTTCGCTCTCCTCAGCTCAGGCCGGTGGCGGGGTTGGGGGCGGCGAAGGCCGAGAAGCCGTAGTGCTCAAGCCAGCGGGTGTCGGCGGCGAACATGTCGCGCAGGTCCGGCATGCCGTATTTCAGCATCCCCAGGCGATCGATGCCGAAGCCGAAGGCGAAGCCCTGCCACACGTCCGGATCGAGACCGCAGGTGCGCAGGATGTTCGGATGCACCATGCCGCAGCCGACCACTTCCATCCAGTCGTCGCCCTGGCCGATCTTCACGTCGCCGCCGGAGCGGTCGCAACGCACGTCCAGCTCGGCGCTCGGCTCGGTGAACGGGAAGTGGTGCGGACGGAACCGGGTCTCGACGCTGGGGGTCTCGAAGAACCGGCTGATGAAGGTGTCCACGGTCCACTTCAGGTGGCCCATGTGGATATCCTTGCCGATCACCAGGCCTTCCATCTGGTGGAACATGGGCGTGTGCGTCGCGTCGCTGTCCGAGCGGTAGGTGCGGCCGGGCACGATGACGCGGATCGGCGGCTCGCCGTTCGGCGGGCCGTTGGCGATCCAGGCCGGCAGCTTCTCGTTCAGCTTCTGCATCACCCGCACCTGCACCGGGCTGGTGTGGGTGCGCAGGACCTTGGCCTCGCCGGCTTCGTCCGGGGTCAGCCAGAAGGTGTCGTGCATCTCCCGCGCCGGGTGCTTGGGCGGGAAGTTCAGGGCGGTGAAGTTGTGGAAGTCGTCCTCGATGTCCGGGCCTTCCGCCAGGCCGAAGCCCATCTCGGCGAAGATGGCCACCATCTCGTCCATCACCTGCATCGTCGGATGCACGCGGCCGCGGCGCTCCGGCGGCGGCGGCAGGGTGAGGTCGACGCGCTCGGCGGCCAGCCGGGCGTCCAGCTCGGCGGCTTCCAGCGCCGTCTTGCGGGCGGCGATGGCCGCGGCGACCCGGTCGCGCAGGCCGTTGATCTGCGGCCCCCGCTCGCGGCGCTCGTCCGGGCTCATGGCCCCCAGGGTCTTGAGCAGGTCGGAGACGGAACCGGACTTGCCGAGCGCGGCCACGCGGATGGCCTCCACGGCGGCGACGTCCTGCGCGGCGGCGATCCGTCCGGCGAGGTCGGTTTCGAGTTGGGAGAGATCGGTCATGACGTTGCGGTTCTTAGAGGGGCGGAGGCTTCAGGGAAACCCGCCGGGGGCGCAGCAAAAAGCCCTCCGGCCGTTCGGCCGGAGGGCTTTGAACTTCGAGGAAGCCGAAGCTTCCCTTCACCATCAAGCCAGCGCGGTCCGAACCTTGTCGGCGATGGCCTTGAAAGCGACGGGGTCGTTGCCCGCGATGTCCGCGAGGACCTTGCGGTCGATTTCGATCCCGGCCAGGTCAAGGCCGTGGATAAATCGGGCGTAGGTCATGCCTTCCAGGCGCGCCGCGGCGTTGATCCGCTGGATCCACAGCGAGCGGAAGTTCCGCTTGCGGACCTTGCGGTCGCGGTAGGCGTACTGGCCGGCCTTGTCCACGGCCGCCTTGGCGGCGCGGATGGTGTTCTTGCGGCGCCCGTAGAAGCCCTTGGCTTGCTCGAGAACCTTCTTGTGCTTGGCGTGGGCGGTGACGCCCCGTTTGACGCGAGCCATCTGTCAGAACTCCTTAAGACAGGCCGTAGGGCATGAAGACCTTGATGAGCTTGGCGTCGCTTTCGCTCATCACCTTCGTGCCGCGGTTCTGACGGATGTACTTGGCGTTGTGGCTCAGCAGGCGGTGGCGCTTGCCCGCCACGCCGGCCTTAAGCTTGCCGGTCGCGGTCAGTTTGAAGCGCTTCTTCACGCCTGACTTGGTCTTCAGTTTCGGCATTTCACGTCGGAGCGGTGAAGCTCCGTCCTCTGGGCGTATTGATGAACCGCCATGGCATGCCATTGGCCAGGCGGCTCCGAAGGGAGCGGCTGATACGCCAAAGCCCGCGGCAATGCAAGGCGATGGGGCCGTCAGGCGGCGGTCGGGACCCGCCGGCCGATCTGCCGGGCCAGCCAGAAGGCGGGCAGGATCAGCACTGCGGTCAGCAGGAAGGGCGCGCCCGGCGAGACCAGGGAGAACAGCTGGCCCGCATAGACCGGCCCGCCGATGCGCGCCAGGGCCATGCCGCTCATGTTGAGGCCCAGCATCTCGCCCTGCCGGTCCGGCGGCGCGGACTGGGAGATCAGGGCCGCGACGTTGGGGAAGCAGAACGACTGGCCCAGGCACACCAGGGCGAAGCCGGCGATGGCCACTGGCCAGTTGGGCGAGGCGTACTGGGTCAGCATCCCGACGAACATGAACACCAGCCCGCCCGTCAGCACCCGCACCTCGCCGTGGCGGCGGACCATCCGGCCGGTGAGCCAGCCCTGGCAGAAGGCTCCCAGGGCGCCGATGACCATGAAGGCCAGGCCGATCTCGCGCGGCCCCCAGCCGAACCGCTGCTCGGTCCACAGGCCGTAGGTGGCCTCGATGCCGGCGAAGCCGGAGACGACGATGAAGCTGATCAGCATGACCCGGCCGATCACGGGATGGGCGGCCGCCTCGCGCAGGCTGGCGCTGTGCGGTCCGCGCAGGCGCGCCGACGGCTCCCGGCGCCGTTCGCGCACGAAGGCGACCACCGCCAGGGCGGAGGCGAGGCCGAAGGCGGCGGCGGTGAACAGCGGCAACTGGAAGCCGAGCGCGCCGCGATCCGGCTGGGCCAGCAGGCCGCCGATGGCCGGGCCGGTCATGAAGCCGGCGCTGAACGCCGCGCCCATCACCCCCATGCGCGCAGCCCGCTGGGCCGGCGGGGTGATGTCGGCGATGGCGCCCTGGAGGGTCGAGATGTTGCCGCAGAAGAAGCCGCTCAGGAATCGGACGCCGAACGCCACCCAGACGTTGGGCGAGAAGGCCAGGGCGACATAGGTGACGGCGGCGAGCGCAATGGTGACGATCAGCACCGGCCTGCGCCCGACGCGGTCGGACAGCCGGCCCCACAGCGGCTCGCCGAGGAACTGCCCGACCGAGAAGGCGGAGAACAGCAGGGTGATCTGCCAGGCCGGCGCGTCGAAGGCGTGGCCGAAGAAGGGCAGCAGCGGGATCACCAGGCCGAAGCCGGCGATGTTCAGGAAGATGACGGCCAGCAGCACGACCAGAGCCCGCCGCTGCTCCAGGGGCGTGCTCGCTGTCGGGTCCGCTGCCTCCATGTGAACGCTGTTAGGCTCAGCCGCGAGGGGCGGCAAGCGCCAGAAAAAAAGCGGCCGCCCCGAAGGACGGCCGCTTCGATGTCCCGGATGCGCGGAGCGTTACCGCGGCGCCAGGATCATGATCATCTGGCGGCCTTCCATGCGAGGCTCATACTCGCACTTGGCGATCGGCTCGAAGTCCGCACGCACCTTCTGCAGCAGTTTCATGCCGAGTTCGGGGTGGGCCAGTTCGCGACCGCGGAAGCGCAGGGTGACCTTCACCTTGTCGCCTTCTTCGAAGAAGCGGTGCATCGCCCGCTGCTTCACTTCGTAGTCGTGAATGTCGATGTTGGGACGGAGCTTGATCTCCTTGATCTCAACGACCTTCTGCCGCTTGCGCGCCTCGTTCTTCTTCTTCTGCTCCTGGAACTTGAACTTGCCGTAGTCCAGGATCTTGCAGACGGGCGGATCCGCGTTCGGGACGATCTCCACCAGGTCGAGGCCCGCCTCCTGGGCGGCCTCCAGGGCGGAGGACGTGGGCATCACGCCTTGCTTTTCGCCATGCTGGTCGATGAGCAGGACACGGGGAACACGGATTTCATCATTGATGCGCGGACCGTCTTTGACGGGAGGCGCCTGCATGGGGCGGCGAATAGGCGAGGCTCCGTAGATTGTTTCAGGGCGAAAGGCCGGCGCGTGGGCGCGCCGGTCGCAGCAGCTAGTATATGATCGACCGGGCCGGCGCTATCAAGCGTCGCCGGTCCGCCCGGCGGCCAGGGAGGCGGCGGCCTGTGCCACCTGGGCCACAGGCAGGTCCGCCAGCCGCTCGGCGCGCAGCACCGCGACATTGCCGCGGGGCGCCGAAAGCGCCGGGTCGGAGGCGCCCGAGAACAGCACCACGGTGGGCGCGCCCGCCGCAGCCGCAAGGTGCAGCGGCCCGGTGTCGTTGCCCACAGCCAGCGCGGCCTTGGCGCCGAGCACCGCCACCCGCGCGAAGTCGGTCCGGCCGGTCAGGTCGCGGGATCGCGGCACCTCCCGCTGGATGGCGTGGGCGAGGGCGGATTCCTGTGGGCCGCCGATGATCACCACGTCGTAGCCACGGGCGTAGAGGATGCGGGCGAGTTCGCCGTACTTCTCCACCGGCCAGCGCTTTTGCGGGCGGTGCGCCGAACCGCCGGGGACGAACATCACATAGGGCCGCGGCTTCACCCCGCCCGCCACCTGCCGCTCCGGCGGCAGGTCGCGCCACACCCAGGACAGGTCCGGGGTCGGGGCGGTGCCTGGAGCGGTCGGGGCGTCCGGCCAGATGCCGGCGTACATCAACTGGTCCGCCTGGCGCTCCAGGGTGTGCATGTGGTCCCGCAGCGGGTTCCGGTGAGGCATCGAGCAGCCGAAGGCGTTGCCCGACCAGGCCGGCGGATTGGGGCGCAGGAGCTGGAAGATGCGGTTGGACTGTGACGAGGTCTGAAGGTCGTAGACGCGGTCGTAACCGGCCTGCTTCAGCCGTTTGCGCAGGGCCATCCACTGGGCGAACCCCTCGGGCCGCCCGTCGGTCAGCACCGCGTTGAAATAGGGCGAGGCCTTGGCCAGGGCCTCGAACGGCGGGGTGGTCAGAAGGGTGATGTGCGCCTTGCGGTGGGCTTCCCGGATCCGCTTCATCGCCGCCAGGGCCAGGACGAAATCGCCCAGGGCCGACAGCTTGATCACCAGGATCTTCTCGACGCTGCGCGGCATCAGCGCCGGCCTCCCGGCGCGGCGTCGTTCGGCTGCGAGGTCTTCGATCCATGCGCCCGCAGCACCCGCGCGTAGGCGTCCAGGGTGGCGGCGCACATGGCGTCGACGCGATAGAGCTGCCGCGCGCGGTTCATGGCGACGACGCCCATCTCCCGCCGACGTCCTGCGCCCATGTCCACCGCCCGGC
>JAEYTM010000178.1 GCA_023434015.1 Pseudomonadota bacterium
GGCCCCCGCGGGGGCGGGGGCCTGTGGCACCGGGGGGGGGGGGGGGTGGGCCCCCGCCGCCGGCGCGCCGGGCGCGGCCTGGGTCGGCACAGGATAGTTTGCGTAGGGATCGGCCGAGATCGGCGCGGCGGGCGCCGATGCGTTCTGGGCGATGGCGGCGGTTGCGGTCAGGCCGAGCGCCGCGCCGAGCGCGGCGAGGCGGAACGTGTTTCTTGTCATTGTTTCCCCCGGATACTGTAGACGATTGGCGCCGACTTACTCGAACAGGTCAAGGTTTGCCTCGCCCCCTTCGAGCACGTCCCTGGCCAGCAGGCGCGAGATTGGCCGTTGCTCTCCGTGGCCCGCCTCGTCAAGGCGACGGACGATGTCCCGGGCCCCGGGAATCGACCGCTCCATGCGGCGCAGAAGGTAGGTATAGACCTCCGCGGGCGGCCGAATACTGCGCTCCCGAAACAATCGCTCAAGCACGCCTTCAAGCACCGCGTCGTCGGGAGCCTCGATCTCCGCGACCTGCAGGGCGTTGAGGCGCGAGCGCAGGTCGGGGAGGGCGGCGGGCCAAAGGGCCGGGGCTGTCCTGGCCGTGAGCAGCAGGCCGCCGCCTTCGCGCGCCGCCAGGTTGATGAGATGAAACAGCGCCTCGTCGGGGCAGCCCCGGTCGACATCCTCCAGCAGGGCCGGGCGTCCCGCCGCCGCCGCCAGGTCGGGCGTCGCCGGATCGAGGATCACGGCCCGGACCTGGTCGGCCCAGGCGCGGGCGAGGTGGGTCTTGCCGACGCCTTCGGGTCCAACCAGGCACAGCGCACCGCCGTGCCACGCCGGCCAGGCGTCGATCGCCGCGACCGCCTGAGCGTTCGACGGACCCTGGACGAATTCATCTCGGGAATGGGAGGCGGGGCGTCTGAGCCTCAGCCGAAGCTGTCGCGCCATGCGCCTGATCCTGTGGTCACGTCATCAGACTAGCAAGCCGCGCGTGGGGCGCGCCACCGCGCTCGACGATTCATCCCCGCCATTCACCGGACAGCTACGGCGCTTCCCCCGGGCGCCGGTCGCGCGCCGACAGCAGGGTCCAGCCCTCAGGCTTGAGCAGTTCCAGCGGCGAGAAGCGCACCTTGTAATTCATCTTCTCGGAGCCGCGGACCCAGTAGCCCAGGTAGACGTAGGGCAGGCTGGTCAGGCAGGCCTGGATGACGTGGTCCAGGATCACGAACGAACCCAGGCTGCGCTTCGGAACGGCGGGATCGTAAAAACTGTAAACCAGCGACAGGCCGTCGCTCATCAGATCGACCAGGGCGCAGGCCATCAGGTCGCCAGGCCCCCCGTCCGCGGGCCGGGTCCGATATTCGATGATGTGGGTGCGGACGGCGGTGTCCTCGACCATGGCGACGTAGTCGGGCCAAGTCATCTCCGCCATGCCGCCGTCGGCGTGGCGGTGGCCGAGGTAGCGGCGCAGCAGGTCGAACTGCTCCATGGTCGCCTCGGCCTCGACCAGGTGGCGCTCGAGGTCCTCGTTGCGGCTGAGCACCTTGCGCTCCGAGCGCGAGAAGACGTAGTCCGCGGCCGGCAGGCGGGCGGATACGCAGGCGGTGCAGGCCTCACAAGCGGGCCGGTAGGCGATATTCTGGGAGCGGCGGAAACCGACCTGGGTGAGGGAGTCGTTCACCGAGGCGCCATCGGACAGCGGCAGGTGGGCGAAGACCTTACGTTCGAAGCGGTCCGGCAGATAAGGGCAGGGTGACGGCGCTGTCAGGAAGAACCTGAGCTGTCGTGTCGGAAAATGCTGCGTCACGGACTTGCGATCGCCTTTACCACTGCACCCTGCCTCCGATTAGGCGTCATGCCGGAGCGTCACGCAAGTCGCCTGCGCTACAGCCCCTGGTCCGGCGGCAGAACCGGCGCCTCACGCAACAACACAATGGCGATCCGGCGGTTTCCGGGCAGGGTCGGGTCGTCGGGGTAGAGCGGTTCGGAGGTGGCCTTGCCGGAGACCTGATAGACCCGATCGGGATCGACGCCGGCCGCCTGGAGGATGCGACGCGAGGCGTCGGCGCGGTTCGCCGACAGGGGCCAGTCGCCCTCGGACTTCGCGCCGTCCAGGTTGGCGCTGGTGTGGCCGTAGATGCTTATGCGGTTGGGGAGCTGGTTGATCACCCGGCTGATCGCGCGCAGCAGCATCCGCGCCCGGTCGTTCGGCTGGGCCGAACCGGAGTTGAACATCGAGCGGCCTTCCTGGTCGACCAGCTGGATGCGCAGGCCTTCCGGCGTCTGGTCGATGATGATGTTCTTCGACAGTTCGGCGAGTTCGGGCATGTC
Organism: Pseudomonadota bacterium; assembly: GCA_023434015.1. Taxonomy (GTDB): domain Bacteria; phylum Pseudomonadota; class Alphaproteobacteria; order Caulobacterales; family Caulobacteraceae; genus Phenylobacterium. The sequence continues at coordinate 2,311 of JAEYTM010000178.1, forward strand.
CTGCAGCGCCTGGCGCAGTGACTGGGCGGCGGAGGCGAAAGCGGCCTGCTCGCGCTTCTGCAGCGCCTCACGCAGCGCCTCGGTGCTGGGTTCGAGCGTATTCTGCGCGCCGTCCTCGGCGCGGCCGTCGTCGGGATTGCGGGATTCCGGCGAGAGCTCCTCGATGATCGACATCGTGCCGGCACCCTTGGCGCCATCCTGGCCCAGGGCGGTGCCGCCGAGGATGCCGCCGGACCCTGAGGTGGTCTCGGAGACGCTGGCCGGGGCGAAATAGTCGGCGATGCCGCGTTTCTGCTCCGGCGAGGTGGTGTTGATCAGCCACATCAGCAGGAAGAAGGCCATCATCGCGGTCACGAAGTCGGCGTAGGCGACCTTCCAGGCGCCGCCGTGGTGCCCGCCGCCGACGACCTTCTTGACCTTCCTGATCACGATCGGCTGGTCGCCCACCGACATGGTTCACCCCGGCTAACCCTGTTAGAGGGCGAAGGTGCGCAGGGGCGCGTTAAGATGGCGTTGCGCCGGTCGGGATTCGCCGGTCGTCAGAGTTCGCCGTCGGGATTCAAGGGAGCTGTCGAGGCATGAAGATCGCGTTTGCGGGATTGGGAGTGATGGGCTTCCCTATGGCGGGATATCTCGCCAAGGCGGGGCACGAGGTGACGGTGTACAACCGCAGTCCCGACAAGGCCCAGCGGTGGGTGGAGACCTATGGCGGGCGCTCGGCCCCGACGGTCGCCGAGGCCGCCGCCAGCGTGGACCTGTTCGCCCTTTGCGTCGGGGCGGACAAGGACATCCGCGAGGTCGTGGGCGAGGCGCTGCCGGTGCTCGCCCCGGGCGCGGTCGTGGTCGATCACACCACCGCCTCGGCGGTCGTCGCGCGCGACATGGCCGAACTCGCTGCCAAGGCCGGCTGCACCTTCGTCGACGCACCAGTCTCCGGCGGGCAGTCGGGCGCGGAATCCGGCAAGCTGACCATCATGTGCGGCGGCGATCCTGAGGATTACGCCCGGGTCGAGCCGGTGATCAGCGTCTACGCCAAGGCGGTGCGGCTGATGGGGCCGGTCGGCGCGGGCCAGCTGACCAAGATGTGCAATCAGATCTGCATCGCCGGCGTGGTCCAGGGCCTGGCCGAGGCCATGCATTTCGCCGAGCGCGCCGGTCTCGACGCGGCGGCGGTCTACGATCCGATCTCCAAGGGCGCGGCCGGGTCCTGGCAGATGGACAACCGCTGGCAGACCATGGTCGACGACAAGTTCGACTACGGCTTCGCAGTCGACTGGATGGTCAAGGACCTGGGGCTGCTGTTGGAAGAAGGCCAGCGCAACGGCGCCAGGCTGGAGATGACCGAGATGGTCGAGGGCTTCTACCGCGAGGTCCAGGCCATGGGCGGCGGCCGCTGGGACACCTCCAGCCTCGTCAAGCGCCTGCGCAGGTGAGCGGCGCGGAGATTCTCCGCACCGAACGGCTCGTCCTGCGTGAGCTGACGCAGGACGACGCCCCCTTCATCCTCGAATTGCTGACCTCGCGGGGTTTCGTCGAGGGGATCGGCGACCGCGGCGTGCGCACCCTCGATGCGGCCCGCGGCTATATCGAGGACCGGATCGCCGCCAGCTATCGCGAGCACGGCTTCGGCATGTGG
>JAEYTM010000196.1 GCA_023434015.1 Pseudomonadota bacterium
GCGCCACCGGGGTCGTGGTCCGGGGGCGAGCCGGTGGGCGGGCCCTGGGCTGAAGCGAGGTGTAGGGCACCGGCTCCCGGGGCAGGGCGGCGGCCGGAGCGGAGGGAGGCGCGTTGGCCGGCGGCGCGTCGGCGTCCTGGGCGAAGGCGGTGTGCGGCTGCGTCAGCAGCAGGGCCGCGGCGACGCCAGCGGCTTTGACGATCGACCGCATCAACAAAATCCGCCCCGCGATTTTCCCAGCCCGCTCCGGTTGTAGGGCGCCTGCCCGAGTCCGGCAAAGGGTTGTGGCGGCTCAGTTTCGACGCGCGGAAGGGTTGGAGAAGGGGTTCTGCAGGAGCCATCGCCGCGCCGCGACGCCGATCGAGACCTGCGGCTCGGAGGGCGGACTCATGCCCTCCGCCTTTTCCCGTGCGGCGACGCAGCCGCGCACCGACGGGGCCAGGGCCAGGAAGTCCCGCGCCGTCGGCAGGGCGCGCAGAACGCAGTCGTCGAAATAGGGGTAGAGGTCGTCCTCACCGCAGCCGAAGGAGGTCCGGTCCGCGCGGGCGGCGGTCATGATCATGCGGTTGCGGCGGGCGAGCGGCCTGACGAACACCCCGGAATAACAGGCCGAGACGACCACCACCGTCGGCCGGTCGCCGCAGCTTTCGTCCAGCATCGCCCCCAGCACCCCGGGAGGCAGGATGTCCTCGCCGATCAGCACCCCCTGCGGCAGGCCATGAGAGGTGATGTAGACCAGACAGCCCCCGGGAGCCCGCGCGCCGAGGTCGATCATGGCGTCATAGATGCCGTTCAGCTCCGCCAGGGCCGGGCGGGTGTCGGCGTAGGCCTGCGGCCGTACCGAGAACTGGCGCAGGTTGCGGCGATCGAAGCCGGCATCGACCAGGGCGCTGGCGACATCGCGCCGGGCATTGTCGAAGGCTTCGGTGGGACCGCCCTCGGCCCCCTCCGCGTCGCCGGACACGACAATCGCCGACCAGTCGGCGAAGCCGGGAGCCGCGCTCGCGGGAACGGCGGTCGCACACCAAGCTGCGGCCAGCAGCGCGATCAGCCGCAGGAGCCCGGCCATCGCCGGCTCACTTCTTCCGGAACTGGTCCAGGGAGACGACCTTGGCCTCCCCCTCGGGCGCCTCGGCAAGCTGGGGGCCGGCGGGACGGGCCTCGGCCATCGCGGCCGGCGGCTCGAACTGCAGAAGGAACTGCACGCTCGGGTCGTAGAAGCGGGTGACCGCGGCGTAGGGCACGGACATCCGCTTGGGCTGGCCGCCGAACTGCAGGGTGACCGAGAAGAAGGTCTCTCCGGGGGCCAGGTCCCAATACTGGTGCTGCAGGACGATGGTCATTTCGTCCGGATACTTGCCCAGAAGGTCGGGCGGGCCGGACACGCCCGGCGCGTCGGTCTTGAAGGTGACATAGAAGTGGTGGGCGCCCGGCAGGCCTTCCGGCGCGGCGGCCCGCTTCAGCGCCGCCTTGACCACCCCGCGCAGGGCGTCCTGAGCCAGGGCGTCGTAATGCATCAAATCCTGGGCCGGCGGGTCCTGGGCCATGGGGTCTCCGGAAAGCAAACTGAAACCTAGCGCCTGGGCCGCGAGGCGCAAGGCGTCTGCGCCTTATGCGACAAAGAGGTCGAGGGGGTAAGGTGGAGGGTTTCTGTTGGCAGGCGCCGGCTCTTCTTCAGAAACGAAGGAGGGCGCCGCTGAGAGAGTAGGTGGAGGGCTTCTGTTGGCAGGCGCCCCCGGCTCTTCTTCAGAAACGAAGGAGGGCGCCGCTGAGAGAGTAGGTGGAGGGCTTCTGTTGGCAGGCGCCCTCCGGGCCCCGCCTAGGGATCTGAACCCCTAGGACTTAGGTCGGAATTTCATCGCGCCGCATTACGCAGCGAGACGGATTTCCTCAGCGAAGTTATCGTTCGCATTTAGTTTAACTGCCCGGAACGGTGGGCAAGGCCGAGAGAAAGCAACACCTTTAGACGTCTGTCGATGCTGATCGGCCCCCTGCTTCCCGGCGATAACCCGGAAGAAGGATTGGTGGAGCCGCCGGGAATCGCACCCGGGTCCAGTCCGCTTATTACGTGCGCGTTTATCTCCATAGTCGGGCCGAAACCCGACACGCCCAATATAGGCGCTGCGGGTCGCGAATTGAAGGCCGTCCGTGAGGAGGCCTTCAAGATCAGCCAGGCGGGGCAGGCTCGGCCAGCGGGGCGGCGTCTTCCGCCAGCGGCGCCGGTTCGAATCCCGCCGGCTGGCGGCGGACGCCCCGGTCGGGCTTCAGGGCCCCGCCGCCGGAGATCAGCTCATCATAGGCCGCACGGGCGCTCGCGAAATCGGCGCCGCCCGGATAAAGCACGTCCAATCGCGGCTCACGGCCAAGGGCTGCGCGGAGCACCGGCTCCAGCACGTCGGCCGCCTGACCGACCGATGCGGTGTCGCAGGCCCGCCGAAGCGCGCGGGCGCGGCCGGGCGTGACCAGGGTCAGGTCGTAGGACGCTCCATCCACGCATACCGCCTCGGCCGCGCCGCCCCCATAGTCCACCCGCACGTCGCGTGGAGCGTCCCACAGGCTGTGGCCGCGCAGCGCCAGGAAGGCGGCGGCGGAGCCTGCGGGCAATTCGGCGTCGAACCCCATCCGCCGCCCGATCCCGGCCTCGCAGCAGGCGTAGCCGGCGCGGGCCTGGACGAAGGCGCGGCCGTCGCGACGAACGGTCACCCGCATTATGCTCTGGCGTACGCTGCGCGCGGGACGGACCCACACTTCCAGCACCATCTCCTCGCCGCGCAGAATCTGCCATTGCAGCGGCATCAGGCCCCACAGCCGGTAGGTGGGCTCATCGACGCCGTTGTCGATGGGGATCGGCCGCTCGCCACGGCCCATCCGCCGCCCGCCCAGGGGATCGGCGGCTTCCGGCGGCTTGGGCCAGTCGTCGTCCCACCAACTCTTCGGGTCGGGCGCCGGGTAGGGCCAGATGGCCGCCTCGGCCGGCGGCGTGCCCGCAGGCGCTGCTCCGACCACGGCCGGCGGGCGTCTGAACAGGGAGAACTGCGCCTGGGCGGGGCCGGCCAGAAGGACAAGCGTCAGGACGGACAGTGCGAAACGGAGAGCGGGCAAGCGGCCTCCTCCTCTGACGCCCCGGATGCAGAGCGCGCCGCGGCGCGCGGCGTTCCCGGCTACAGGGCGTCGACGCCGCGCTGGATCGACAGCACGCCCGTGCGCGACACCTCGATCAGCCCCAGCGGCCGCATCAGGTCGACAAAGCTGTCGATCTTGGACGGGGCGCCCGTCAGCTCGAACACGAAGCTCTC
>JAEYTM010000218.1 GCA_023434015.1 Pseudomonadota bacterium
GCCGCGGCGCGCGGGGGGGGGCGCGGGCCGCGTCCGGCGAAAATTCGCCCAGATCCTGCAGGCCCGTGTGAAGCCGGCGAAGCTCGTCGGCGAGATGCACCGCCATGCGGGTGCGCAGGGCGTCCCGCGCCGCGTGGATGGCGGCCGGATCGGCCGGCTGCATCGCGAGGGCCAGGTCCGGTTCGGACGGCAGGGCCAGCAACAGCGCCTTGAAGGCGTTATCGGCCGCCTGGTCGTCGAGCGCCCGGCCGACCGCCTCCGCGTAGCGCTCCTCACCGACCTCGTCAGGCGCCCCGGCGGCGCGGGCGAGGATCAACGCGCGCGCCAGCTCCTGGCCGGCCTCCCAGCGGTTGAACAGGTCGGGATCGCCGGCCAGCAGGACGTAGCGGTCCTGTGGCCGGGCGTCGCCGCGCAGCATCACCGGAGCCGAGAAGCCGCGCAGGGCCGAGACCACCGGCGGCCGTTCGACGCCGCTGAGAGTGACCTTTGCCTGGGCCTGGTCCAGGACGATCACCGTCTCGTCGGTGGCCTGGCCGTCGCGCTCGAACGCCTGGATGCGACCGTCCTGGTCGAGCAGGCCGACGGTCACCGGGATCGGCAGCGGGCGTTTGGTCGGTTGGCCGGGCGTCGGCGGGGTGGACTGCGCCAGCTCCAGCTCCAGCGTGCGGGCGGCGGCGTCATAGCGGCTGGCCAGGGTCACGGTCGGCGTGCCGGCCTGTTCATACCAGGCGAAGAAGTCGGTCAGGTCGCGATCCGAGGCCTCGGCGAAGCAGCGGATGAATTCCTCGACCGTGGTGGCGTGGCCGTCCCAGCGCTGGAAATAGAGGTCCATGCCGGCGCGGAAGACGTCGTCGCCGAGCAGGGTCTTGAGCATGCGGATGAGCTCCGCGCCCTTCTCGTAGATCGTGGCCGTGTAGAAATTGTCGATCTTCAGATAGCTCGACGGGCGCACCGGATGGGCGAGAGGGCCCTGGTCCTCGGCGAACTGGCGCGCGCGCAGGGCCTTCACGTCCTTGATCCGCTGCACCGCATGGCCGCGCATGTCGGCGGAGAAGCTCTGGTCGCGGAAGACCGTCAGCCCTTCCTTCAGGCACAGCTGGAACCAGTCGCGGCAGGTGATCCGGTCACCGGTCCAGTTATGGAAGTACTCGTGGGCCACGACGCTCTCGATGCGCTCATAGTCGAGGTCGGTCGCGGTGGCCGGATCGGCCAGCAGCAGCGAGGAGTTGAAGATGTTCAACCCCTTGTTCTCCATGGCCCCGAAATTGAAATCACGGACGGCGACGATCATGAACAGGTCGAGGTCGTACTCGCGCCCGAACGCCGCCTCGTCCCACTTCATCGAGCGCTTCAGGGCGTCCATGGCGTAGGTCGCCCGGTCCGCCATGCCCTGATCGACGTAGATCCGCAGATCGACCGTGCGGCCGCTCATGGTGACGAGGCTGTCTTCCAGAACGTCCAACTCGCCGGCCACCAGGGCGAACAGGTAGCTCGGCTTGGGGAAGGGATCGCTCCAGACCGCGAAATGGCGGCCGTCCGGCAGCTTGCCCTGCTCCAGCAGGTTGCCGTTCGAAAGCAGGTGGCGGAAGGCCGCCTCGGCCTCCACGCGCACCGTGAAGCGCGACAGCACGTCGGGCCGATCGGGCCACCAGGTGATCTTCCGGAAGCCTTCGGCCTCGCACTGGGTGCAGAAGCGGCCGCCGGACATGTAGAGGCCATCCAGCGCCTTGTTGGCCTCCGGATCGATCTCGACCTCGGTTTCCAGCACGAAGGAATCCGGCGCGCCCGGCACGGTCAGGTATTCCGCGTCGATAGTCCGCTCGTTCTCGGCCAGGACGCGGCCGTCGATGGCCACGGAGATGGGCGTCAGCCGCTCGCCGTTGAACCGCAGCGGCTCGGCATGGTCGCCGTTGCGGCGAACCTGCAGCCTCGCTTTCACCCGGGTGGCGTTGGGCTTCAGGTCGAAGGTGAGGTGGACCTCGTCCACGAGGAAGGCGGGCGGCTGATAGTCGGCGAGCCGGATCGGCTGGGGGGTGTCGGTGCGCATCCCTCGGACTTAATCCTCCCGAGCGGCTCCCGCCACCCGCGACCCGTGGCCAATGTGTCCCCAGGGGGCTGACGTGGGGTCATGCTTTTCACCCTTTCACGGGCGCGTATGGTGCCGGTCAGAGGCAGCTTCCAGGCCGGGAAGGCGGAGGGTCCAGCCATGAACTTCGATTACTCCGACGATCAGAAATTCCTCAAGACGGAGGCGCGCAGGTTCCTCGAAGCCAATTGCCCGACCAGCCGCGTGCGCGCCGTGCTGGACGATCCCGCCGCCGCGCATGACGCCGGGCTCTGGACCGCGGTGGCGGCGCAGGGCTGGCTGGGGACGGCGATCCCCGAGGCGTTCGGCGGCCTCGGGCTTGGCCATGTGGAACTCTGCGCCCTCGCCGAGGAGCTGGGCCGCGCCCTGGCCCCCATCCCGTTCGCCTCGACGGCCTATATCCTGGCCGAGGCGGTGATGCTGGCCGGCGACGGGCGACAGAAGGCCGAGCTGCTGCCGCGCATCGCGGCCGGCGACCTCATCGGCGCCCTGGCGACCTCGGAAGGCCCCGGCGTGCTGAGCCCGGCCGACATGCAGGCGACGGTTGTCGGCGGCCGGCTGTCGGGTGTGAAGCTGCCGGTGACCGACGGCGGGGTGGCCGACCTGGCGCTGGTGCTCGCCCGCGAGAACGGCCGTCCGGGTCTCTATCTGGTCGAACTGGAGGTGGAGGGGGTGGCGCGCGAGCCGCTCAGCACGCTCGACCCGACCCGTGGAGCCGCGAAACTGACCTTCGACGGCGCGCCGGCCCGGCGCCTCGGCGGCGCGGGGGAAGGCTTCGAGCTGCTGGAGCAGGTGCTCGATCGGGCCGCGGTGCTGCTGGCCTTCGAACAGTGCGGCGGCGCCGACCGTTGCCTGGAGATGGCCAGGGCCTACGCGCTGGAGCGCTACGCCTTCGGACGGGTGATCGGCGGCTATCAGGCGATCAAGCACAAGCTCGCCGACATGTACGTGAAGAACGAACTGGCCCGGTCCAACGCCTACTACGGGGCCTGGGCGCTCAACACGGCGGCGCCGGAGCTGCCCCTCGCGGCCAGCGCGGCGCGCATCGCCGCCTCGGAAGCCTTCTGGTTCGCGTCGAAAGAGAACATCCAGACCCACGGCGGCATTGGCTTCACCTGGGAGATGGACTGCCACCTGTTCTACCGCCGCTCGCGCCAGCTCAGCCTGACGATCGGCGCGCCGCGGGTCTGGAAGGAGCGGCTGGTCAGTCACCTCGAACGCCGCAACGCAGCCTAGGGACGCGCCATGGATTTCAACGACACCCCCGAGGAAGCGGCCTACCGCCGGCAGGTGCGGGACTGGCTCGACGCCAATGCGCCGAGTCGCCGGGTCGGCGACGATCCGGGCTCCGAGAGTTCCCTGGCCGCGTCCCGCGCGTGGCAGGCCAAGAAGGCCGCCGCCGGTTACGCCGTCATCACCTGGCCGGCGGCCTGGGGTGGTCCGGGCGGCACGCCGATCCAGTCGGTGATCTTCAGCCAGGAGGAGGCCCGGCGGCCGATCCCGCCGAACCCCTTCCAGATCGGGCTCGGCATGTGCGTGCCGACGGTGATGACCTTCGCCGACGACGAGACCAAGGCCCGCTTCGGCGGCCCGGCGATCCGCGGCGAGGAGATCTGGTGCCAGCTGTTCTCCGAGCCGTCGGCGGGTTCTGACGTGGCCGCGTCGCGCACCCGCGCGGTGCGGGCCGACGACGGTTCCGGGGACTGGCTGATCTCGGGGCAAAAGGTGTGGACGACCGGCGCCCAGTTCTCCGACTTCGGCATCGTCGTCTGCCGGACCAATCCGGACGCGCCCAAGCACAAGGGCCTGACCATGTTCTGGATCGACATGCGGGCGCCGGGCGTGGAGGTGAAGCCGATCCACCAGATGTCGGGGGGCTCCGGGTTCAACGAGGTGTTCTTCACCGACGTCCGGGTCAAGGACAGCCAGCGGCTGGGGGCCGTCGATGACGGCTGGCGGGTCAGCCTGGTGACCCTGATGAACGAGCGGCTGGCTGTGGGGGGAGCGACCGGCGCCGGCTGGAGCCAGGTCCTGGAGGCGGCCCGGACGACGCCCGGCCTCGACGGGGCTCCGGCCCTGAAGGACCAGGCCCTCCGTGAAAAGCTCGCCGACTGGTACGTCCAGGCCGAGGGGCTGAAACACACCCGCAACCGGACGATGACGGCGCTGTCCCGCGGCCAGACGCCGGGACCGGAAAGCTCGATCGGCAAGATCGTTTCGGCGGTGCAGATGCAGGAACTGGCCCACGCCGCGGTCGAGATGCTCGACCAGTACGGGATCATCGACGATCCTGAGCTCGCGCCTCTGCGCGCGGCGTTCCAGGGCTCGCTGATGTTCGCGCCCGGCATGCGCATCGCCGGCGGGACGGACGAGATCCTGCGCAACATCATCGCCGAGCGGGTGCTAGGCCTGCCCGGCGAGATTCGCGTCGACAAGGACGTGGCCTTCAGGGACCTGCCGACGGGGCGGTAGCTAGGCGATGAGCGCCAGCGGCGCCAGCCGGGGCGCGCCCGCCAGCAGCCGGGTATAGAGGCCGGTGAGGTTCTCGAAGGTGCTGTCCCAGGAGTGCCGCGTCTCGGCCCGCCGCCGGGCGGCGAGCGACAGGGGCTCCAGGTCGCGCGCGAACAGCGCCTCGATCGCCTCGGCAAGGCCCGCCGGCTCGACGTTGGCGGCCAGCTGGCCGACACTCTCGTCGATCAGTTCGCTGACCCCGCCGCGGTTCGGTCCGACCACCGGCAGGCCGGCGGCCAGGGCTTCCAGCACCACCAGGCCGAAGATCTCGTTCTCGTTGGCGTGCAGGCAGGCGTCGCAGCTCGCCAGGATGGCCGACAGCTTCTGAGGATCGCGCTCGTAGTCCAGGCAGATGACCTGGGGCGAATAGCGAACGTCCTTGCCCGCCCCGACCAGCAGCAGGCGGTAGGGATCGCCGAGGCGTTCCACGGCGGCGATCATCGAGTCGATGTTCTTTTCCCGCGCCGGCCGGCCGGCGAAGACCAGCAGGCGGGTGTCAGAAGCCAGCCCAAGGCGCTTCAACAGGCGGGCCCGGTCGCGGCCGCCAGGATGGAACGTCTCGGTGTCGACGCCGAGCGGCTGCACGGTGACGCCCTGAATGCCGGCCGCGGCCAGCCGCGCGGCGATGAACCGGCTGGGGGCGACCACATGGTCGAACCGCTGGTAGGCCTGGGCCCAGAAGTTGAACGTCGGCGCCTCGGCCCATTCGCCAAAGTGCAGGGCGGCGAGGGCGGCGGCGTCGGTATGGCAGAAGCCGACCACCGGCACGCCGAGGCTTTCGCCCGCCTCCAGCGCCGCGTGGCCCGGCACGAAGACGTCGCCGGCCTCGATGATGTCCGGCTCCAGGATGCGCAACACCGTTTCCCACTTGGTCAGGCTGGCCGGCATCCGATAGCCGTCGCCGAACGGCAGGCGGGTGGCGGAGACGGTGACGACGCCGTCGGCCTGGGCGTCGGTCCGCGCGCCCGGCACCACCAGGGTGTGGCGGATGTCCGGACGCCGCTTGTCGAGCCACGCCCGCTTGGCCATCAGGTAGCGCTTCACGCCGCCGGACCGCGGCGCGTACATCATGGTGGTGTCGATGAGGTGGAAGCCGGCGGGGGCGACGCCCGGGCAGGCCGGCGCGTCCCCTGGATCCAGCCGGATCAGGTTTTCAAACTCGGGGGCGGTGACGTCGTACACGCGGTCTGCCCTTGGCTTCTCGATGCTGCTTGATGCGGCAACGAACAGGGCGGCGGAACGATCCCGACCGGCCTGCTTCAGGCGCTTGAGCCGGGACGTTGCGGCGCGGCCTGCCGGTCTGCTCCAGAGTCTGGCCAGTGGTCTATCCCCCGCCTGTCGCGCGATGCGGCCCGCCGATCTTCAGACGCGAGGGACCCCGCGTCCAAATCAAGCCTGACTGGCAAATTGGGATGAAATTCAGGCGGGGCAAGCCCCCGAAATGAGATCGCGGCGACGGCGACCTAGAACAGCATCAGGCCTTGCCAGACGGCCAGGCCGACGACCAGGAAGCCGACGAACCAGGTCAGCAGGCGCAGCGGCAGAACCTTGGTCATCCAGCCGGCGAAGGGCGCGGCCACCACGCCGCCGGCGATCAGGCCCGCCAGCGACCACATCAGCCCGTCCAGGCCCTCGGTCTCCCAGTGGCCGGTCATCAGCGAGGTCAGGAAGGCCGCCGAGGTGGCGACGGCGACGAAGAACTCGGCGGCGTTGGTGGTGCCGATCGCCTTGCGAACGTCCGCGCCGCCACCCAGCAGGGTGCTTGTGACCACCGGGCCCCAGCCGCCGCCGCCGATGGCGTCGAAGAAGCCGCCCGCCAGTCCGAGGGGGAGGGGCGATTTCCACGAGAAGACCTTCGGCCGAGAGCCCTTCCAGGCCCGGTAGAGGATCACCAGGCCCATCAGTCCAAGCCAGGCGACCACCCAGGGCTTCACCTTCTGGCTGTCGATGGAGGTGAGCACATAGGCTCCGAACGCGCCGCCCACCACGCCGCCCGCGGCCAGCAGCCCGAGCAGGCGCCAGTCGATATTGCGGTGAAACATGTGCGAGATCGCCGAGGCGGCGCCGGTGAACACCTTCGCGGCGTGGACGCTCGCCGAGGCGTTGGCGGGGCTGACGCCGGCGCTCAGCAGCACGGTGGTCGAGATGACGCCATAGGCCATGCCGAGGGCGCCATCGACGAGCTGGGCGGCGAAGCCGACGGCGAAAAACAGCCAGAAACCGGGATCCATGCGGCGCAGCTAGCCGCAACTCGGCCGGTCACCAAGGAAGTTCCTCTAATGGCGGCTGCAGCAGAGGGGGCGGCGCCGGCTGGCGCCCGGACATGACAAGGGC
>JAEYTM010000220.1 GCA_023434015.1 Pseudomonadota bacterium
CCTCGAACCAGGCGCGGACCGCCCGGGCGATGGCGTTGCGGCCCGTCAGGAAGGGCCGTCGGTCGCGATGCCTGTCGGGTGTCCACCAGGGCGATGCGGATGGGGATTTCAAGAGGTGCGACCGTGGGGCTGACCGGGGGGGACTGGCGATTTTGGCGTGGATCGCTATAGGGGCGCGACAACAAATTGATTAGTGGAATCGCGCGGGCGCCCGCGCGGCCCGCGCATCCCGAGGATCACGCCACGTGAAGGTCGCCGCCAGCTCGCTCCGCAAAGGCTCCGTCGTCGACATGGACGGCAAGCTCTATGTCGTGCTCACCGCCGAGAACATCCATCCCGGCAAGGGCACGCCGGTGACCCAGCTGAACATGCGTCGCATCTCCGACGGCGTGAAGGTTTCGGAGCGGTGGCGCACCACCGAGCAGGTGGAACGCGCCTTCGTCGACGATCGCAACTTCACCTTCCTCTACGAGGACGGCGAGGGCTTCCACTTCATGAACCCGGAAACCTACGATCAGGTGGTGGCCACACCGGACGTGGTCGGCGATTCCGCGCCCTGGCTGCAGGACGGCATGACCGTCACCCTGTCGACCCACGAGGGCGTGCCCATCGCGCTGGAACTGCCGCGCACGGTGACCCTCGAGATCGTCGAGACCGAGCCCGCGGTGAAGAACCAGACCGCCTCGTCCTCCTACAAGCCCGCGATCCTGACCAACGGCGCGCGGATCATGGTGCCGCCCTACATCTCCACCGGGACGCGCGTGGTGATCCTGACCGAAGACGGGTCCTACCAGGAACGCGCGAAGGACTAGGGGTTCGCGCCCGCGGGCGGCGGGAAAGGCCAAGACCGTGGAAACCTATGACGTGGTGGTGGTGGGAGCCGGCGCCGCGGGCATGATGTGCGCCATCGAGGCGGGAAAGCGCGGACGCCGCGTGCTCGTCGTCGATCACGCCCGTGCGGCCGGCGAGAAAATCCGCATCTCCGGCGGCGGACGGTGCAATTTCACCAACCTCCATACCGCCGCGCCGAACTTCATCTCGCAGAACCCCAGGTTCTGCAGCTCGATCCTGCGCCGGTATCGCCCCCGCGACTTCATCGCCCTCGTTGATCGGCACGGCATCGCCTGGCACGAAAAGACCCTGGGTCAGCTGTTCTGCGACGACAGCGCCCGCCAGATCGTCGACATGCTGCTCGGCGAAATGAAGGGACACGGGGTTGTCCTGCGCCTGCAGACCACTGTGGACGACATCGAAAAGACCCCCGGGGGCTTCCGGCTGCGCCTGGGGAGTTCGTCGGTCGCCTGCACCTCGCTCGTCATCGCCACCGGAGGCAAGTCGATCCCGAAGATGGGTGCGACCGGCTTCGGCTATGAGGTCGCCGCCCGGTTCGGCGCGCCCGTGGTTCCGACACGCCCGGCGCTCGTGCCGCTGACCTTCGAGATCGGTCTGCTGGAGCGGCTGAAACCCCTCGCCGGGGTGGCGGTCGACGCCCGGGTGGCTAGCGGCCGGGTGCGATTCGAGGAGGCGATGCTGTTCACCCACCGCGGCCTCAGTGGTCCGGCGATCCTGCAAATCTCCTCCTACTGGCGGGAGGGCGGTGAGATTGAGGTGGACATGGCGCCCGGCGTCGCGGTCTTCGACACGCTGCGGGGGGCCCGAACGGCCCATCCACGCCAGTCCGTCGCATCCGTCCTGGCGCAGCATATCCCGAGGCGGTTGGCGCAACTCATCGCGGAAGCCGAGGGCGTCACAGGCAACATCGCCGACGCTTCAGACAAACGCCTGCGCACCATCGCCGCGGCGGTGAACGCCTGGCGTGTGAAGCCGGTCGGTTCTGAGGGCTACCGGACCGCGGAGGTCACCCTTGGCGGGGTGGACACCAACGCCCTGGATCCCGGCGCCCTGGAGGCGAAGGCCACGCCCGGCCTCTACTTCATCGGCGAGGTGGTGGACGTCACCGGCTGGTTAGGCGGCTATAATTTCCAGTGGGCCTGGGCCAGCGGATGGTGCGCCGGACAGGCAGTCTGAACCTCCGGCCCTAGTGCTCGACCGATGACAGGTCGGCCGACTCTTCGGCTTCAGCCATGGTGCGGACCAGTTCGAGGATCTTCCTGCGCAGTCGCGGCCGCGCGACACGCGGAAAGGTCGTCGCCAGTTCGATGCCTTCGGGGCTCAGCAGAAACTCCTGCGCGTCGGTCAGGCTGGTCGACGACGTCGAGGTCTCCGCACCCTCCGCAAGGCCGTCGTAAAAATAGCCGACGGGAGCCTGCAGGGCGCGCGCCACTTCCCACAACTTGGACGCGCTCACCCGGTTGGCCCCGCGCTCATACTTCTGAACCTGCTGGAAGGTGAGGCCGAGCGCCTGGGCCAGCTTTTCCTGGGTGATGCCGAGTTCCTTGCGGCGCATACGGATGCGCAGACCAACGTGACGGTCGATCGGATGAGGACCGCTAAAGCCCGAGAATTCGTTCGACTCTCGCATGGTCAAACCGGTGCACTCCACAAGGTCCATCGCCAGAGACTTGTTCATCTGCTTGCCAAGGCCCCGAAAAGAACTGTTGATCTGGAACCGGAGCGCCACGGCCCGGCTCGTCTGGAGCAGACATAGGCTTTGGAGGGGGCGTGTTTGAAGGCTGTCGCCTACTCAATTTGGGGTTTCATTCCGCACTGCGACGCTTCAACGCAGGCTTCACTTTGGCGAAGATTTTCTTAGACGGGCTCGGAGCTCCGATACCGCGTTGCAGTCGCGAGTTCGACCACGCTGCGCTCCCATTCGTCGACCACGCCGAGCTGGCTCAGCGACGCGAACATCCGCTGCAGGTGGATCTGGTTCGCGTGCATGAGATTCACAATTTCGATGCGGGCATATTCCGCCGCCGGCATCACCACCCCGGCGGACTCGCGCACCACCCGGCCGCTTTCGACGAGCTGGGCGACGTGTCGCCGCGCCGTCTCCTGGGGGACGCTCAGCCGTGCTGCCAGGGCGGCGACGGAGACCGGACGTCGTTTGGAATCATCGACGTAACCTGCCGGTCCGGGATCGTCCGTTCCGCGCTCGCTGTCCTTAAGGCCCTCGATGTTCGCCTTGGCGATCGTCAGGAGCAGCAGGCCGCGCACCAGATCGCCGAAATTTACGGTCAGGGGCTCCATCAGGCGCAGGAAGTAATCGCCGGAAATCCGCGCCACGGCCCGCACGGGCGGGTCCGCGCCGACCCAGGGCTCGGCCGCGGGGGCCGCCGCATTCAGAAATCCGATGGAGCGAAGGCGGATGTAGAGGTCCCGAACCTTGTCGTAGTTGGCGTGCAGCACCGCGCAGTGCGCCGGAGACACGACGGTGCGGGTGGAGACCACGACACCGCGGGGACATATATCGCACAGGCCATCGGCGGCCATCAGGGTCACCCGCCGCCGGGCGGTTTCGTAGGAAAAGCGCAGCGCATTGGCGACCGCGCTGATGCTCACCGGCCGCCGCAGCTCATCCGGCGGTGGGGCGTCGATGGTGGCGTATCGGCGTTGCAGGGCCATGTCCCGCGAGAGCGGCTCCAGATTGGCCTGGATGATCGTCAGGATGATGAGGTCATCGGTAAGGTCGCGGTTACTGCGACCGGTCTCGACCAGATCGAGGATGAAATGCACGCAAACGCGGCCCGCTAGGCGGAGCATTGGAAGGGGCACTGACGGCGACATTACGACTCCCGACCGAAAGGTCGTGCCGCGACATTAATCCAATTCCGTCGCATGGCGAAGCTTGTCGCGCGCTCCCTGCTTGACCGCGGGCCGAAGCGCCGCCAATCCGCTAACGAGGTCGGGGGAGGCAGCATGTCCAACAGTGAGACCGGAGCGCCATCGGCCTCCCATCGTCGCGTCCTGACCGCCAGCCTGGTGGGCACGGCGGTCGAGTTCTACGATTTCTATATCTACGCCACCGCCGCCTCACTGGTGTTCGGCCCGCTGTTCTTTCCGGCGGCGTCGCCATCGAGCCAGCTGATGTCGGCCTATGCGACCTTCGCCATCGCCTTCTTCGCGCGCCCGCTGGGCGCCAGCGTCTTCGGTCACTTCGGGGACCGCATCGGCCGCAAATCCACCCTGGTCGCCTCGCTGCTGACCATGGGGCTCTCGACGGTGGCGATCGCCTTCCTGCCGACCTACGCCATGGTTGGCTGGGTGGCGCCTGCGCTGCTCTGCCTGCTGCGCTTCGGCCAGGGCTTCGGCCTGGGCGGCGAATGGGGCGGAGCCGCCCTGCTGGCGGTGGAGAACGCCCCGCCCGGCTGGCGAGCGCGGTTCGGCATGTTCCCGCAGCTCGGCGCCCCGGTCGGCTTCATCGCCGCCAACGGCCTGTTCCTGCTGCTGGGCCTGTGGCTGACACCCGAACAGTTCCAGGCCTGGGGCTGGCGCATCCCCTTCCTGCTCAGCATCGTCCTGGTCGGCGTCGGCCTGTGGGTCCGCCTCAAGCTCACCGAAACCCCGGCCTTCGCCGATGCGGTGAAGGAGGCGCCGCCGCCGCGAGTGCCGCTGGCCGAACTGCTCAGCCGCCACTGGCTCGAGACCCTGGCCGGCACCTTCGCCGTGGTCGCCTGTTTCGCCATCTTCTATCTCACCACCGCCTTCGCCCTCGGCTACGGCACCACCACCCTGGGCTACAGCCGCGAGACCTTCCTCGGCGTCCAGCTGGCGGCGATCGGGTTCATGGCAGGCGGTATCGTCCTGGCGGGCTACTGGTCCGACGCTACGACCCCGCGGCTGGTGCTGATGACCGGCTGCGCCCTCACCGTCCTCGCCGGCTTCCTGCTGCCGGTGATGATGGGATCGGGATCGCTGCTGCTGATCTGGGCCTTCCTGTCCATCGGCCTGGTGCTGATGGGCCTGGTCTACGGGCCGCTGGGCGCCTTCCTGCCGGGCCTGTTTCCGGCGCGGGTGCGCTATACCGGCGCGTCGATGGCCTTCAACGTCGGCGGCATCCTGGGCGGCGGCCTGGCGCCGATGATCGCCCAGGCCCTGGCGGACCGCGGCGGCCTGCAGCCCGTGGGGCTCTATCTCGGCGCCTGCGCCCTGATCAGCCTCGTGGCCCTGCTGTTCCTGCGGCGCCAGCTCGACTGACCGTCAGACCAGGGTCTCGAACTCGTCAACCAGACGCTCGAGCTGCTTCATGCCGCCCGCCCAGAACGCCTTTTCCCGCGGGTTGAGGCCGAAGGGCGCCAGGGCCTCGACATAGGTCCGTGTGCCCCCGGCGGCGAGCAGGTCCTCGTACAGCGGCGCGAAGCCTTCGGGGTCCTCCCGCCGCTTCTCCATCAGCGAACGCACCAGCAGGTCTCCGAACGCGTAGGCGTAGACGTAGAACGGCGCCTGCACGAAGTGGCTGACGTAGGACCAGTAGTGCTCGTAGCCCGCGTTCAGTCGGATCGCCGGGCCGAGGCTCTCGCCCATCGTCTCCAACCAGATGCCGCCTATCTCCTCAGGCGACGGCTCGCCGTGCTGACGCGCGGCGTGGTAGCGCGTCTCGAACCGGTGGAAGGCGATCTGGCGGACCACCGTATTGATCCCGTCCTCGATCTTGCCCGCCAGCAGCCCCCGGCGCTCGGCCTTCGAGGCGTTGGCCAGCAGGCGCTCGAAGACCAGGCCCTCGCCGAAGATCGAAGCCGTCTCCGCCAGGGTCAGGGGCGTGTCGGCCAGGAGGGTTCCCAGCGGCTGGGCCAGCGTCTGGTGCACCGCGTGGCCCAGTTCGTGGGCCAGGGTGAGCACGTCCCGCCGCTCGCCCATGAAGTTCATGAACACATAGGGATGCCGGTCGGCGGCGACCGAGTGCGAATAGGCGCCCGACTGCTTGCCGGCCCGCGGCCGGGCGTCGATCCAGGGATGGATGAAGAAGGTCCGGGCGGTGTCCGCGAACTTCGGCGCCAGGGCCGAGAAGCTCTCCAGCACCAGGTTCTTCGCCTCATCCCAGCTGTAGGTGCGCGGCGCCGAGGTATCCAGCGGCGCATTCCGGTCCCAATGGTCGAGGGTCCTGCGGCCCATCGCCTTGGCCTTCAGCCGGTAGTAGCGGTGACTGACGCCCTCGTAGGATTCCACCACGGCCGCTTCGAGCGCGGCGACCGCGTCAGCATCGACCTCGTTCGACAGGTGCCGTGATGCGGCCGGGTCCGGATACCTCCGCCAGCGGTCCTCGACCTGCTTTTCGAACGCCAAGGTGTTCAGGCACAGCGCCAGGGTCGGGGTCCGCTCCTCAAGCGCCTTCGACAGCGCCTGCGCGGCCTGCTTGCGCCGGACCGCGTTCGGATCGGACATCCGGTTAAGGGTTTCCGAGAGCGTCAACGTCTCCTTGCCGACCCGCGCGGACAGCGCCGCCAGGGTTTCTTCCGACAGCCGCGACCAGTTGGCCACGGCCGGCGAGCGGTCGATGAGCAGCCGCTCCAGTTCAGGCGACAGTTCGTGCGGCCGCGACAGGCGCACCCGGCGGATCCACGGCCGCCAGCGCGCAAGATCGGGCCAGGCCGTTGTGGCCGCGTCGATCTCGGCGTCCTCAAGCTGGTTGATCTCGAGGGTGAAGAACAGGCTCTCCGCGGCAATCTGCGAGGAACGCGCCCGCACCTCCGCCTCGAACCGTGAGGAGGCCGGATCATTCCGCGCCACCGACCCGGACAGCGAGGCATAGGCCCCCACGCCGTAGAGCTTGTTGGCCGCCTGTTCGTAGAGCCGGATGCCGTGATCCAGCCGTTCCCCCAGCACCTTGGCGTCAGTGCGGGCCTCGACGAACTGCCCCTCCATCGCGGCAAGGGCGTCGTTGGTCGCCTTGGCGGCGGCAAGGTCGGCCTCGATCCGCGGATCGTCGCGGCCGGCGTAGAGGTCGTCCAACCGCCACTCGGGCAGCGTTTCGGTCTTCAGAGGCGCGTTCATGACACAGATGTAGTCGATCCGACTGGCGGGGGGGAGGCGCGGCGTCACAACGCCCGCTTCAGCGGCGGGTTTCAGGAAGGCCCGAGGGCCGACCGCGCCGCTCAACTCGGCGCTCCGCCACTAAACCGACGCGAGAATCCGCCGATCAGAAGGACAACCTGTCTGATCTGGAAACTCCGCCTTTACCCCTTCAGTTGTATCAAATCGCGACATGAGGAGCATCGTCCGGTTGAGGCGAGCGTCTCGAGGATGGTGTTGCAGATGCCCAGAGCAGTCCTTGTCGTCGATGACGACCCCACGCAGCGGCGGCTGATCCAGGCTGTCCTCGAGCGTGAAGGATTCCTGGTCAGCCACGCCGAGAGCGGCGACGAGGCGATCAAGCGCCTGGCGGCTGGCGCGCGCGCCGACGTGGTCCTGCTCGACCTGGTGATGCCGGGCATATCCGGGCAGGACACCCTGACCGAGATGCGCGCCCGCGGCTTCACCCAGCCGGTGATCGTGGTCACCGCCACCGGCGGCATCGATACGGTCGTGCAGGCCATGCAGGCCGGCGCCATCGATTTCTTCGTCAAGCCGGCGGCCCCGGAACGGATCATCGTCTCGATCCGCAACGCCCTGTCGATGGGAGCCCTGAAGGGCGAAGTCGACCGGCTGAAAAAACATCAGTCCGGCCGCACGACCTTCGACGACCTGATCGGCGACTCCCCGGCCATGACCATGGTCAAGCGCCTCGGGGAGCGGGCCGCGAAGTCCTCGATCCCGATCCTGATCACCGGCGAAAGCGGCGTCGGCAAGGAAGTGATCGCCCGCGCCGTGCACGGTTCGTCCGAACGGGCCGGCAAGCCCTTCGTCGCGGTCAACTGCGGCGCCATCCCGGAGAATCTCGTCGAGTCGATCCTGTTCGGCCACGAGAAGGGCAGCTTCACCGGCGCCACCGACAAGCACCTGGGAAAATTCCAGGAAGCAAATGGCGGCACCCTGTTCCTGGACGAGGTCGGCGAGCTGCCGCTCGACATCCAGGTCAAGCTGTTGAGGGCGCTTCAGGAAAGCGAGATCGACCCGGTGGGCGGAAAGCGCTCGATCAAGGTCGACGTGCGCATCGTCTCCGCCACCAACCGAGACCTGTCGCAGGCGGTGAAGGAGGGTCGCTTCCGCGAGGATCTCTATTACCGTCTCAACGTCTTCCCGATCGAGGCGCCGGCCCTGCGTGAGCGCAAGGAGGACGTGCCGGCCCTGGTCGACGCCTTCGTGCGCCGCTTCAACGTTGAGGAAGGCAAGGCGGTTGTGGGCGTGGCCCGGGAGACCCTGGGCTTCCTGATCGACTTCGACTGGCCGGGTAATGTCCGCCAGTTGGAGAACGCGGTCTATCGGGCCATCGTCCTGGCTGACGCGCCCTATCTGCAGCCTCACGACTTCCCGGCGATCTCCGGCGTCGCCGCCCCTCCGCCGGAACCGGCGGGTGAGCGCGGGCCGACCGCGACGGGCGCGGCCGAGGAGGCCGGCGCCGACCTCGGCGCCGAGGGACCTGTGCGGATCGTCGACGGGCGCGGCCACCTGCGAACGCTGGACGAGATCGAGCGGGACGTCATTCGGCTGGCCATCGACATCTATGCCGGCCACATGAGCGAGGTGGCCCGCCGTCTCGGCATCGGCCGCTCGACCCTCTATCGCAAAGTCCGCGAGCAGGGCCTGGAGGATGCGGTCAGTGAGGCCGCAGAAGGCGCCCAGGCCGCCTAGCCCGCCGTTTTGCCGCCGCGCCTGAACGGCCGCCGCTTCAGCCCTTTCGGCTCGCCCTTGGCCTTGGCGGCGATCTCCTTGAGCTTGACGGTCTGCAGGCTCGACAGCGCCTGGCCTGCGGAGCCCTTCTCCGGATCGCCGAAGGCGCGGCCGTAGGTCCTCACGCGCTCGGCGACGCTGCCGAGGAATTCGCCTTCCCAGTCGGATAGCTCGACGCCCGCCTTGTCGGCCGTCCGACGGGCGCGCTTAAGCGCGTTGAGGGCGGCGCGCTTGGCGGCCGCCCGCTGAGCCTCGAAAGGCGATAGAGGCGCCTTGCGCTTCAAATCTCTCCGATCGCCGAGAGATAGAGGTCGAGGATGGCGTCCTCTTCCATACGCTTGGCCCGGTCCTGCTTGCGGATGCGGATCACCTTGTTGATGATCTTGACGTCGAAGCCGTTGCCCTTGGCCTCGGCCTTCACTTCCTTGATCTGTTCGGCGATCTCGCCCTTTTCCACCTCGAGACGCTCGATGCGCTCGATGATGCTCTTCAGCTGGCCCTGGGCCGCCTGGTTGAGAATGTCGGGATGAGCGGAAGCGTCGTCGGCCATGGGTAGGACTCTTAGCTTGGGTCGAGGAGGGTCGAGAAGCGGCGGACCCTAGCGAGCCGGCCCGCCTCTGTCATCCACGCCATGAACCTTGACTCCGGCCCGCCCGTTGAGGCGGATCGACGCGGAGGGTTTCATGTCAGACACGCCCAGAGGCCGCCCCACCCAGCAGGACGCCGAGGCCGCCGTCCGCACCCTTATCGAATGGGCCGGCGACGATCCCGACCGCGAGGGCCTGCTTGAAACGCCCAAGCGGGTCGCCAAGGCCTACCGCGAGCTGTTCGCCGGCTACGAGAGTGACCCGCGAGACTATCTCGAGCGGACCTTCGACGAGGTCGGCGGCTACGATGAGCTGGTGGTGCTGAAAGACATCAGGGTGGTCAGCTTCTGCGAGCATCACATGCTGCCGTTCCTCGGGAAGGCCCACGTCGGCTACCTGCCCTCCAACCGGGTGGTCGGCATCTCCAAACTGGCGCGGGTGGTGCACGGCTTCGCCCGGCGCCTGCAGATCCAGGAAAAGCTCACCGCGGAGATCGCCGGCGCCATCCAGGACATCCTGCGGCCGAAGGGAGTCGGCGTGGTGATCGTCTCCGAGCACAGCTGCATGACCATGCGCGGGGTCAACACCCCCGGATCGCGCCTGACCACCAGCCATCTGCTGGGCGAGGTCCGCGACGACCCGCGCACGCGGCAGGAGTTCTTCGAACTGGTGCGCAGCGACGCCTAGAGCAGGCCGCGGCTTTCCAGGGCCGGACGCAACGCCGCCGGGTCGGTGAAATGATGGACGTCGAAGCCCAGGGTGCGGGCGGCCTCGATATTGGCGGCGCTGTCGTCGACGAACAGAATATCCTGCGGGGCGAGGCCGAACCGCCGGCAGGCCAGGTGGAATATCGCCGGATCGGGCTTGGCGAGGCCCGCCTCGCCGGACAGGACCGCGTCGTCCAGCCGGCCGAAAGCGGGGCTCAGGCCGCGCACCTGGTCGATCACTTCCGTCGAGACGTTGGACAGGCCGTATTGGGCCACGCCACGGAGGTGCAGCGCCTCGATGGCCGCCTCGGTCTCGGGGATCGCGCCGGAGAACATCTCCGGCCAGCGCTGCTCCCAGGCGAGGATGTGCGCCTCGTGTTCCGGATAACGGGCCATCAGCTCCGCCCGGT
>JAEYTM010000242.1 GCA_023434015.1 Pseudomonadota bacterium
GCGCCGCCGACCGGCGCCTCGAACTGGAGACCACTTCCTTCGGCGTCCGTGCGCAGCGCGAGTTCGACGGCATCCAGGCCGCGGCGCGGCTGGGCGCCTACGAGGAGCGCCGCGGCGCGGGCCTGGCCGGCGCACGCTCGGTGGCGTCCGGCGCCTCGGGCGCCTTCACCCTGGCGCGGCCGGCGACGGTCGGCGTCGGCGGCTGGCGGCTGCAGACCTGGGTCCGCGGCAGCGACCTTAAGAATTCGTCCGCAGCGGTGGCGGCGAGACGCGTGGGCACCACCCCGGCCAATGACCAGTATTCGACGCCCGCCCTGGGCTACGGGGTGAACGCGGCCATCCAGGGCCGGCTGGGCGAGGTCTCGTGGGAGGCCGGCGCCGACGCCCGCTTCACCGACGGTCACGAGAGCGAGCGGTTCCGCTACATGAACGGCTTCACCCGCGGTCGCACGGCGGGGGGCAAGACGTCGGTGGCGGGCATCTATGTGGAGACCGCGCTGGACCGCGATCCCTGGCTGATCACGGGCGGCGTCCGTCTCGACCGCTGGAGCAACACCGACGCCATCCGCCGCGAATGGGATCTCGCCAACAACCAGACCCTGCTGGAACAGACTTCGCCCGACGCTGACGGCGCCACGCCGACCGGCCGTATCGGCATCCGCTACACCCTGACCCCGCAGGTCTGGGTGCGGGGCGCCGCTTACGCCGGTTTCCGTCCGCCGACGTTGAACGAACTGCACCGACCGTTCCGGGTCGGCAACGACATCACCGAGGCCAATGCGTCCTTGAAACCCGAGACCCTGCAGGGCCTGGAGGCCGGGTTCGGCGGCGAGGGCCGGGCGCGTTGGAGCACCACCCTCTTCTACAACGTCATCCAGGACCCCATCGCCAACGTCACCATCGGCGTTGGTCCGGGGACCTTCCCGACCGCTGGCTTCGTGCCCGCCGGCGGCACGCTCCGCCAGCGTCAGAACGCCGGTGAGATCAGCGCCTGGGGCCTCGAAGGCGAGGCGACCGGCGACTTCGCCGCGCCGCTCGGCTGGCGCGCGGCATTCTCCTATACCGAAGCTGAGGTGGACGGCGGCTCGTCGGCGCCGCAGCTGACCGGTTTGCGCCCGGCCCAGACCCCGAAGCTCACCGCCACCGCCGGCCTCGACTGGCAGGCGTCCGAGCGGCTCAGCCTGTCGACCGACCTGCGTTATGAGAGCAAGCGCTTCGAAGACGACCTCAACAGCCGCGTGCTGGCGGCGGGCGTGTCGGTCGATGCGCGGGCGGCCTGGCGTCTGACGCCGACGTCGGAGGTCTATCTGGCGGCCGAGAACCTCGGCAACGAGCGGCTTGAGGTCGGTGAGACCGGCGACGGCACCGAGAGCTACGTCGCGCCGCGGACCTTCCGGCTGGGCTTCGCCATCCGCCGCTGATCCCTGGCAGGTTTCTGCGCTTCCTCCCGCACCTGCTCGAGGAAGCGCAGGACCGCCAGTTCGAAGGCGCGCTCGCTGCCCGCCGCCTTCAGGGGCAGGACGCCCTCGGCATAGGCGTTCAGCACGGCCGGGTGGATGTAGGCGCTGCGGCAGACAGCGGCGGTGTTGCCGAGGATGCCGGCCACGGCCTTGACGCAGGTATTGATGTTCCGCTTCGCCTCGGCGGCGGTTTCGCAGCGGCCCTGCAGCGCCAGGGCTCTTGCCGCTGAGACAGTGCCGGCCCAGGTGCGGAAGTCCTTGGCCGAGAAGTCCTCACCCAGAACATCGCGCAGGTAGGCGTTGACGTCCGCCGACTCGACGGCGTGCTGCCGGCCCGCCTCGTCGACGTACTGGAAAAGCCGCTGGCCCGGCAGGTCCTGGCAGGCCTTGACGATGCGCGCCAGCCGGCGGTCCTGGAAGCCGGTTCGGTGCATCTTGCCGCTCTTCCCGCGGAATTCGAAGGCCGCGCCGGCCCAGTCGACCCGGGCGTGGCGGTCACGCAGGGTGGTCAGGCCGAAGCTCTTGTTGGTCTTGGCGTATTCCTCATTGCCGACCCGGATCAGGGTGATCTCCATCACCCGCAGCACCGCGGCCAGCACCTTGTCCTGCGGCAGGCCGCGCCGCCTGAGGTCGGCGTCTATGCGGGCGCGCAGTCGCGGCAGAGCGCGGCCAAAGGCGATGACCCGGTCGTACTTGTGGCTGTCGCGCACCTGCCGCCAGGCGTCGTGGTAGCGATACTGCTTGCGGCCCTTCTGGTCGCGGCCGACCGCCTGCAGATGGCCTTTCGGATCGGGGCTGATCCAGACGTCGGTCCAGGCCGGCGGGATCGCCAGGCGGGCGAGGCGCTCCAGCCTCGCCGCGTCGCTGATCGGCCTGCCGTCGGGACCGCGGTAGTCGAAGCCGCTTCGCCGGGTGATCCGGACGATGCCGGGGTCCTGGTCGGTGACGTAGCGCAGGCCCGCCGCCGCCACGTCTGCGGCAGAGCCCGCAGGGTCTGAGGGAGCCTCGCTCACGGGGTGCCGGCGGACCGGATCGTGGACGGAATGGCGCGGAACGTCATAGAGGGGTCTCCCTGGGCCTGTGCGGCAACGTGGCCGCACGGCGCCGGTTCCTGTCCTCGGGAGGACGTCCGCTTGAACTACCGTCACGCCTTCCACGCGGGAAACTTCGCCGACCTGGTGAAGCACGCCGGCCTGCTGCACCTGCTGCGGCCGCTGACGGCGGACGCCAGCCCCCTGACGGTCATCGACACCCATGCCGGACGGGGCCTTTACGACATCGGCGGCGCCGAGGCGCGGCGGTCCGGCGA
Source organism: Pseudomonadota bacterium (assembly GCA_023434015.1). Classification (GTDB taxonomy): domain Bacteria; phylum Pseudomonadota; class Alphaproteobacteria; order Caulobacterales; family Caulobacteraceae; genus Phenylobacterium. The sequence continues at coordinate 2,770 of JAEYTM010000242.1, forward strand.
GGCCGAGGCGGGGATCGTCCGGCTGATGGCGGCGACCGACGCGCCGGCGGAGTTCGCGCCCCTGATCGGGGCGGTGAAGGCGCTCAACACCGGACGCGAGGTGCGGCGCTATCCAGGCTCGCCCTGGCTGATCGCCGAGGCCCTGCGGGCCGGCGACCGTTACCTCGCCTGCGAGCTGCGGCCCGAGGAGCACGGCGCGCTGAAGGCCCTGATGAAGGATCACGCCAATGTCGCAACCCTCTGCGCGGACGGGTACGAGGCGGCGGTGGAGCGCTGCCCGGCGAAGGGCCCGGTGCTGGTTCTGATCGACCCGCCGTTCGAGCGCCCTGACGATTACCGACGGATCGTGGAGACGGTCGTGCAGGTCCGCCGTCGCAACGCCCAGGCGCAACTGCTGATCTGGCTGCCGCTGAAGGACCTGGAGACCTTCGACGCCTTCCTGCGCGATCTGGAGGACGAAGCCCCCGCGCCGATCCTCGCGGCCGAGACCCGCATGCGGCCGCTGACCGACCCCATGAAGATGAACGGCTGCGCCCTGGTGCTGGTCGGCGGACCGACCGCCATGGCGGCACCGCTGGAGGCCGTCTGCAACTGGACCGCCGCCCGGTTGGGGCAGGAGGGCTCGGCCCGGATCTACGGCGTTCCGTCATCATAAATTCGCGGGTGCGAAGCAGCGAACCGTGATATGCTGCATCGCACAATCGAGACAGGAGCCGGCCATGGTGTTTGCGACTGAGACGAGCGGACTTCCCAACATCGAGATCAGGCCCGAGACGCTGGCGCGGCTGCCGGTGGGCGCTGCGTCGCCGCTGTGGGGCTTCTACGCCACCGCGGCGCTGTCCGGCGTGGCCTATTGGTGGATGACCCAATGGACCCGCCCGGTGAACCTGGAGGCGCTGTTCGGCGCGGCGACGGCGCCCGCAGTCCCGGCCTTCGAAGCCGCGGAGGCGCTTTCCGAGGCGGTGGCGGAAGTCGTTGTCCCCGACCTGCCGGTCGAGCCCGTGGGCGGCGAGGCGGCCCCGATCGCGCCGGTGGTCGCCACGGAGGCGTCGGTCGCCGAACTGGCCGAGACCGCCGCCGAGACCGCCACGGAGGCGACTGAAGAGATCGTCTCGGCGGCGCGGCCCGAGCCGCCACCCGCGCCCGAACGCCGGCCGGCCCCTGCGCGGCCCAGGGTCCCTCCGGAAAGCTCGCGGCCCGCCTGACTCGCGGCGGCTTGGCGCGCGCCCGCGAGGCGCCCTAAATGCGGCGCAAGCCGCAGGGGAGCCGCCGGACCATTTTGAAGCGTGCGTTTGACATCGCGGTGGCCCTGGCCGGTCTGCTGACGCTCTGGCCGATGCTGCTGGCCCTGGCCGTCGCCGTGCGGCTGGAGAGTCCGGGCCCGGTGCTTCACTGGTCGCGCCGCGTCGGCCGCTACAACCGCATCTTCCGGATGCCGAAGCTGCGCACCATGCGTATCGGTGCGCCGAACGTGGCCACTCACCTGTTGCCCGACGCCGGCGACTGGGTGACGCCGCTGGGCCGCTTCCTGCGTCGCAGCAGCCTCGATGAACTGCCGCAGTTGTGGAGCGTCCTGATCGGCGACATGAGCCTCGTCGGGCCACGCCCCGCGCTGTTCAACCAGGACGACCTGGTGGCGCTGCGCACGGCCGCGGGGGTGGACCGGCTGCGGCCCGGCGTGACCGGCTGGGCGCAGGTGAACGGCCGCGACGAGCTGCCGATCCCGCGCAAGGCCGAGCTCGATCGTGAATACCTGGAGCGTATGTCCCTGGTCTTCGACCTGAAGATCATCGCCGCCACGGCCCGTGCGGCCCTCTCGGGACGCGGCGTCGTCCATTAGTCCGCTCGCGGAACTCGACCACCGGGGCCGGACGTTGTTGCTGGCGGCGGGGTTCCGTGGAGCGAGATCGGTTGAGCAAAGAAGCCGTCGAGGGTTCCGAGCCGTCGCCCAGGCGCGGCGCCGCCAAGGGTCCGCGCCGTCCGGCGACCGGCGAGCGCAGGCCGCTGGAGAAGGCCGGGGCCTGGACCAGGGCGCACTGGGCGACGACGCGCGCGCGGCTGGCCAAGGCCCGGTTCAGGAAGCCCAGCCGCGGCGCCCTGCAGAAAACCGGCGCCGTGCTGGCCGTCCTGGCGATCGCCATCGCCATACTGGTGGCGATCTGGGACTGGAACTGGTTCCGCGGTCCGGTCGCCCGCCTGGCCTCGGCGAAGATGAGCCGCGAGGTGACCATCACCGGCGACCTGCGGGTGCGCCCGTGGTCCTGGCAGCCCAGCGCCGAGATCGAGGGCGTGAGGATCGCCAATCCGGCCTGGGCCGGCCGGGAGCGGATGGCGCAGATCGACCGTATCGCCGTGCGCATCCGGCTGATCCCGCTGCTGGTCGGCCGCGTCGATCTGCAACTGCTGCGCTTCGACCGACCGGATGTGCGGCTCTACGCCGACGCCCAGGGCCGCAGGAACTGGGACTTCTCCGACGGCCGCGACCGCGGGGAACCCATGCGGCTGCCGCCGATCCGCCGGTTCATCATCGAGGACGGCCAGCTGCGCTACAACGACGTGAAGCGCGACCTGACCTTCTCTGGCGAGATCAACGCCCGCGAGCAGCTCGGCGCGCAGAACCGGGGCTTCCAGCTGACCGGCAAGGGCTCGCTGAACCGCGAGCCGTTCCTGCTGGAGGTGACCGGCGGGCCGCTGCTCAACATCGAGCGCGACAAGCCTTATCCCTTCGACGCGGATATCCGCGCGGGGGACACGGTGATCACGGCCCGCGGGGCGGTGCCCAAGCCGTTCGACCTCGGCGAGATCTACATGAACGCCACCGCCCGCGGGCCGGACCTGGGCGACCTCTACGGCCTCACCGGGATCGCCCT
>JAEYTM010000262.1 GCA_023434015.1 Pseudomonadota bacterium
CTTGCGCACGGTGCGCTGCTCGATGTGCTTGGCGGCGTCCGGCACGTGCACGATCTTCTTCACGAAGATGCCGGGCGTGTGGATGTGGTCCGGGTCGATCTCGCCGGGCTGCACCAAGTGCTCGACCTGCGCGACCGTGATCTTCGCGGCGGTCGCCATCATCGGATTGAAGTTCCGCGCGGTCTTCCGATAGACGAGGTTGCCCTCGGTATCGCCCATATAGGCATGCACGATGGCGAGGTCGGCGACGATGCCGCGTTCCATCACATACGTCTCGCCATCGAATTCGCGGGTTTCCTTGCCCCTGGCGACCTCGGTGCCGACGCCGGTCTTGGTGAAGAAGGCGGGGATGCCGGCGCCGCCGGCGCGGATGCGCTCGGCCAGGGTGCCCTGCGGATTGAACTCCAGCTCCAGCTTGCCGGACAGGTAGAGCTCGGCGAACAGCCGGTTCTCGCCGACATAGGAGCTGATCATCTTGCGGATCTGGCCGCCGGCCAGCAGCACGCCGAGACCGAAGTCGTCGACGCCGCAGTTGTTGGAGATCACCGTCAGGTCCTTCACGCCGGACTGGCGGATCGCCGCGATCAGGTTCTCCGGGATGCCGCAGAGGCCGAAGCCTCCGGCCATGATCGTCATGCCGTCGTGTAGGACCCCGGCGAGGGCCTCGGCGGCGCTGGTGTGGAGCTTGCTGGCCATAAGCCATTTACGCTGCAATGCAGCGGATGAGAACAGCGCTCCCCGCAAAACGCGCCCGATGCGGCGCGGGCGCCGCCGCGGCGGTCACCTTGTGCGCTGACGACGCCTGACGGGCTTGCCGCCCGGCCGGTTGAGCGCCGCGGCCGCCTCCACCGAGATCACCTGCCCCTCGCGCCGGGGGACCGAGAACGGTTCGGGCGTCGGCGTCGGCAGGTTGCCGCGCATCAGGTAGCGGCCGGCGGTGAGCCCGCCGGTGAGCTGCAGCTCCAGCCGCTCGGCGTCGCGGCGGCGGACGTCGCGGATGGTCTCGGCCGCCTCGACCTCGTCCACCCCCAGCTCGATCAGGATGCGGCGGCCGAACACCAGGGCGGATTCCAGGGTCTCGCGCAGCTGGTAGTCGACGCCGGCCTGGATCAGCCGCACGGCGTGGCCACGGTCGTAGGCGCGGACATAGAGCTTGGCGTGCGGGAACTCCGACTTGACCAGCTCGACGATGCGGTCGGCCGTCTCGGGCCGGTCGACGCAGACCAGGATCGCCTCGGCCGTCTCGGCGCCGGAGGCGCGCAGCACGTCCAGGCGGGTGCCGTCGCCGTAGTAGACCTTGAACCCGAAGTTGCCGGCGGCGCGGATCATCTCGGTGTCGATCTCGATCAGCGAGACCTCGACGCCCTTGGCGAGCAGCGGCTGGCTGACCACCTGGGCGAAGCGGCCGAAGCCGACCAGCAGCACCCGCCCCTTCAGGCCGTCGGCGGCCTCGACACCGTCCATGGATTCCTCGGGCTCGGGCAGGAAACGGGTGAGCACCACCACGACCAGAGGGGTGAGCACCATCGACAGGATCACCACCGCGGTAAGCGTGGCGGAGATGCGGGCGTCGAAGACGCCGGCGGCCACGGCGGCCGCATAGAGCACAAAGGCGAACTCGCCGCCCTGGGCGAACAGTCCCGCCCGCTCCAGGCTTTCGCGGTGGTCGGTGCGGAACAGGCGGGCGATGGCGTAGATGCCGGCGCCCTTGACCAGCATGAACACCACCACGCCGGAGAGGATCAGGCCCCACTCGGCGGCGACCACCGCCAGGTCGAGCGCCATGCCGACGCTGAGGAAGAACAGGCCGAGCAGGATGCCGCGGAACGGGTCGATGTCGGCCTCGAGCTGGTGACGGAAGCTGGACTCCGACAGCAGCACCCCGGCCAGGAACGCGCCCATGGCCATCGACAGGCCGCCCCACTGCATGAACAGCGCCGTGCCCAGCACCACCAGCAGGGCGGCGGCGGTCATGATCTCGCGCGCCCCGGTGCGGGCGAGGATGCGGAAGAAGGGATTGAGCAGCCAGCGGCCAGCGGCCACCACCGCGGCGATGCAGCCGAGGCCGATCAGCGGGCCGGCCCAGGCCGGGCGGCCGGTCTCGGCGACGTCGCCGTTGAACGAGGCCATCACCGCGACCAGCGCCAGCAGCGGCACGACGGCGAGGTCCTCTAGCAACAGGATGGAGACGGCCCGCTGGCCTGCCTCAGACGAGGTCTCGCCGCGCTCGTCGAGCATCTTCATGATCACGGCGGTGGAGGAGAGCACGAAGCCGCTGGCCCCGATCACCGCCACCTGCGGCGACAGGCCGGCCAGCATGGCCACGCCCGACAGCAGGGCGCAGCATGTCAGCACCTGGGCGGCGCCGAGGCCGAAGATCTCCTTGCGCAGCCGCCACAGCTTGGCGGGCCGCATTTCCAGGCCGATGACGAACAGGAACATCACCACGCCGAGCTCGGCGACGTGGAGGATGGCCTGCGGATCGGTGAACAGCTTCAGGCCGAAGGGGCCGATGACCAGGCCGGCCGCCAGATAGCCGAGGATCGACCCGAGACCGAGCTTGCGGAACAGCGGAACGGCGACGACCGCCGCCGCCAGCAGGGCGACGGCGTGTCCGAGATTCATGCCACCGAGCGCCCCGTCCGCCATCGCCGCTCCCTGAACCCCGGGCGTCCGGCCCGACGCCCTATGTGGGGCTCAAAGCGGCGATGGCGCAACGCCGTTCGGTGTGGCTCAGGTGAGCGGGCGCAGGATGATCTCGACCCGGCGGTTCTGCGCGCGGCCTTCCGGCGTGGCGTTGGAGGCGATCGGGGCCTGTTCGCCACGGCCGAGGACGTAGAGACGATCCGGGTTCACCCGCCCCCGGCCGGCCAGGTAATCGGCCACCGCGTTCGCCCGCCGCTCGGAAAGCTGCAGGTTATACTCGTCGGCGCCCGTGGAATCGGCATGGCCGACCACGTCCACCAGCGTCTGGGGATAGGCGTTCAGGGTCCGGGCGACGTCGTCCAGCACCGGCAGGAACTGGCTGCGGACCTCGGCGCGGTCGACGTCGAAGGTGATGTCGCCGGGCATGTTGAGGACGATGTTGTCGCCCTGGCGGTTCACGTCCACGCCCGAGCCGGCCAGTTCGCGACGCAGCTCCGCCTGCTGGCGGTCCATGTAGCTGCCGACGCCGGCGCCGGCGAGCGCGCCGATGCCCGCCCCGATCAGGGCGTTGCGGCGACCCTGTTCGGCGCGGTTGGTGTTGGTGAGGGCGCCCAGGGCGGCGCCGCCGAGCGCGCCGGCCAGCACTCCGGTGCGGGTGTTGCTGCGCACCGTCTCGCCCGTGTAGGGATCGACGGTGGTGCAGGCGGCGAGGGCGCCCGCGCTGAGAAGCGCTATCGAAACGGTGGCCCAATGACGCATGGCTGTTCTCCGGTAGTCTGATGCAAATACAGGCATTCGCTGGAACGGCTTCCTAAGGCCAAGGTTGCTCCGGCGACAAGATCGTTCGAGGATTCCGTGACCCAACCCTCCATCACCCCGGTTTCGTTCCGGGATTTCGCGTCGGATTTCGAGGGATTCTCCCAGACTCTGGGCGGCTCTTTCGCCCGCTACGGCTTCGCGGTGATCTCAGACCACGGCATCTCCCAGGAACGCATCGACGCGGCCATCGCCGCGGCCAAGCGGTTCTTCGCCCTGCCCGAGGAGGTGAAGCGGAGCTACAAACTGCCGCTCTCCGGCGCGCGCGGCTTCACCCCCTTCGGTATCGAGACCGCCAAGGGCGAGACGCACCACGACCTGAAGGAATTCTGGCACGTCGGCCGCGACCTGCCGCCGGGCCACCGTTACCGCAGCCACATGGCCGACAATGTCTGGCCGGACGCGGAGGTCCCGGAATTCCAGGAAACCGTCGGCTGGCTTTACGCCGTCCTGGATTCCATGGGCCGCAAGGTGCTGGAGGCGATCGCCGTCTACCTGGACCTCGACCGGAACTTCTTCGACCCGACGGTGGACTACGGCAACTCGGTTCTGCGCCTGCTGCACTATCCGCCGGTTCCGTTCGACGGCCCGCACATCCGGGCGGCGGCGCATGAGGACATCAACGTCATCACCCTGCTGCTCGGCGCCGAGGAGGCCGGGCTGGAGGTCAAGGACCACGACGGCCGCTGGCTCGCCATCAACCCGCCGCCGGGAGCCCTGGTCTGCAACATCGGCGACATGCTGCAGCGGCTGACCAACCACCGGCTGCCGTCCACCACCCACAGGGTGGTCAACCCGGCCCCGGAGCGGCGCGGCTTCGCCCGCTATTCGACGCCCTTCTTCCTGCACTTCAATTCGGACTACGAGATCCGCACCCTGCCGAACTGCATCGACGCCGCGCATCCCGATCGCTATCCGCAGCCGATCACCGCCGATGAGTACCTTCAGCAGCGCCTGCGCGAGATCAAACTGGCTTAGAGGCGGCTATTTCGAGATCCGCAGGTTGGCGATAGCGCCGGCGATGGCGTCGAAGGCCGCGCCGAGCTGGGAGACGTTGGCGACGTTGTAGAACTTCGCCGGCGAGCTGGCGCAGTTCTGCAGCAGGCTGCTGGAGCCGCTCTGCACCTCCACCCGCACCGTGTAGATCTCGATGCCGCGGGCCTTCATGTTGGTGCACAGCTGGCTGAGCCGGGCGTTGACCGCCGCCGCCCGCTGGCTGTCGCTGGCCGATCCGGTCAGGCCCAGCATCCCCTGCCAGATGAAGCCCAGGCCGCCGTAGTAGGAATCGTTGCCGTTGCCGCTGTCGTAGAGGGTGTTCTCGCCGTCGGTCATCAGGATGACGATCTTCTTCAGGTGCGGCGTGCCGTAGGCCGCGCCGGTGGCGATCGGCGCGTTCGGCGAGAGCGCGTGCCAGCCCCACATCAGGCCCATGGGGATGTTGGTCTCGCCGACGGCGGTCATGGCGTCGATGGCCGTCTTGATGGCGCCGGTGTCGGTGGTCAGCGGGATCAGCGGCTGCAGGGTGCAGCCGGCGTTCGGGCCATAGGCGTAGGTCAGGCCGAGCTGGGTGGTGAAGCTGCCAGTCCGCCGCCGGGGAGCCCCCACGGCGTATTTGGCGACCCGCCGCTGCTTGGCCATGAAGCTCGAGCCGCCGCCGTCGTGCAGATAATCGTTGTCGCGGCTGTGCGAGACGTCCGGTTCGTCCGGCCAGAAGTAGGGTGTGAAGAGGGTGGCGGGGGCGCCGGACGCAGGCGCGTCCTCCTGCACGTCATAGGGGGCGCGGCGCGCCTCGACGCAGCCGGCCCAGGGTTCACCGATGTTCTTCATAAGGCCGAGGCGGTCGGTGTCGGCGGGATCGAAGATGTTGTTGTTGGCCCCGCTCCAGTGCGCCCGGCCGCGACCGTCGATCCAGGCGGGCACGCCGCCCCCCGAGTGGCTGGCGGCGCTGTAGCCGGACAGGCCGGTGGCTTCCTGCACGCGCACGGTGTTGGAGAAGGGGACGAGCGCGATCTTGATCGGATCGGACTCCGAGCTGCGCTGGGCGGCGAGCGCCAGCTTGTCGACCAGCTTCCTGGCCTCGGTCTTCAGGGTGGCCAGCTTGGACGAGCCGTTCATCACCATGGAGTAGGTGTTGTCGAGCACCAGCACGACTTCCAGCCGGTCGCGCGAGCGCTGCACCTCGGAACGCACCGTCACCGGGTCCTGATTCCACGGCGCGGGCATGAAGGGCGCGAGCTTCACCGAGGCAGCCGCGACCACCGTGGGACCGTCCAGGCCGAAGCTGGAGGCGCGCAGCTCCGCCCCGGGGATCATCCGCAGGTTGGCCAGCAGCACCCGGTCGCCGAGCAGGTCGAGTTCGGCGTCGGTCTGGGCCGTGGAGCGGGCGGCGTAGAGGGCGGCGGCGTCGAGGGCGTCCTGCAGCTTGCCGCGCTGCTGAGCGGCCATGTGGATGTCGAGCGCCCCGAAGGCCAGGGGCGCCAGAACGGCGATGGCCAGGGCGAACAGCACGGCGGTGACGCCGCGCTCGTCGCGTCGGAAACGCGCCCAGGGGTGCAGGGTCCTGCTCATGGAGCCGGACCTTCACCCGGTCAGCGTAAAGGAATGCGGCGCCAAGCAGGGTGAATCCCCGTTCAGCACGCCGCCCCTACCGCAGCGAGGCGGAAGGGCACAGGTCACCAGCCGCAGCGCTGCCCGCGGTTCTGCTGCGTCAGCCAGGCGTCCAAGGGCCGGAAATATTCGGCGATGGCGCTGGCGTCGGCGCCCCTGTCGCCGGTGAAGGCGTCGAGCGTCTCGGGCCAGGGCTTCGACTGGCCGGCCTCCATCATGGCGTTGAACTTCGCGCCCACGGCCTTGTCGCCATAGACCGAGCAGCGGTGCAGCGGCCCCTTCCAGCCGGCCTGACGGCAGGCGGCCCGATGGAACTGGAACTGGTAGATGCGGGCCAGGAAGTAGCGGGTGTAGGGCGTGTTTCCGGGGATGTGGTACTTCGCGCCCGGATCGAAGGCGTCGGCCGGCCGCTCGCCGGGCGGGGTGAGCCCCTGGTACTGCAGGCGCAGCTTCCACCAGTCGGTGTTGTAGGTCTCCGGCGTCGTCTGGCTGGAGAAGACCTGCCAGCGCCATCGGTCGATGAGCAGGCCGAACGGCAGGAAGGCGATCTTGTCGAGGGCGTTCTTCAGCAGGAAGGGAATGTCCTCCTCCGCCCCCGGCACGGTGTCCAGCAGACCGATCTGCTTCAGATAGGTCGGGGTCACCGCCGACAGGGCGGCGAAGTCGCCGATCGCCTCGTGCACCCCATCGTTGGCCGACCCCTTGAACAGGAACGGCTGGGCCGAATAGGCGCGCTGGTAATAGTTGTGGCCCAGCTCGTGGTGGACGGTGACGAAGTCCTCCGCGTTGACGCGGGTGCACATCTTGATGCGGATGTCCTGCCTGTCGTCGAGGTTCCAGGCCGAGGCGTGGCAGACCACCTCCCGGTCCCGCGGCCGCACGATCAGGGAGCGTTCCCAGAAGGTCCGCGGCAACGGCGCGAAGCCGAGCGAGGAATAGAAGGCCTCGCCGGTCTTCACCATTTTCACAGGATCGTAGCCGCGGGCGACGAGCAGCTGGTCGAGGTCGTAGCTGGACCGGCCGCTCTTGGGGGCCACGACGTCGTAGATGTTGCCCCATTCCTGAGCCCACATATTGCCCAGGAGGTCGGCGCGGATCGGGCCGGTCTTCGGCTGGACCGCGTCGCCATAAGCCTCGTTCAGCCGGCTGCGCACATAGCAGTGCAGGTTCCGGTAGAAGGGCTCGACCTGTTTCCACAGCCGGTCGGTGTCGGCCGCGAAGGCGTCGGGCTCCATGTCGTAGTTGGAGCGCCACAGCGCCCCGGTGTCCTGGTAGCCGAGGCCGCGGGCGCCTTCGTTGGAGAGGGCCGCGAAGCGGGCGTAGTCGGCCTTCATCGGCGGGCTGACCGAATGCCACCCCTCCCATACCGCCTTCAGCTCGGCGGGGTCGCGGCTCTCGCGCATGACCTCCTCGGCGTCGTTGAGCGTCAGGGTCTTGCCGTTGTGAGTGAACTTGCCGGTGGAATAGGTGGAGTCGAGGCCGGTCAGCAGCCTGGCCAGTTCGTCCGCGGCGCCGGGGCGGTCGGGGGCCGGCGAGACCAGATAGAGCTTGAGCAGCCTGAGCTTGCGGGCGGTCACCGGATCGGCGGCGACGCCGTTGTACTTCGCCGCCTCCATGGCCAGGCGGGTGGCCAGCTGGTTCTGCTCGGAGGACGCCTTGGACTCCAGCCACTGGGTGTCGACAGTGATGAAGTTGGCGCGCACCCAGGCGGCGCGGGCGGCGTATTCGCTCATGGCGGCGAGCTGGGTCTCGGCCTGTTCGACGAAGGCCTTCGCCTCCGCCGGCGTCGGCCGGGCCTGGGCGGGAGCTTGGGCCATCGCCGGGGCGGCGCACAGCAGCAGGGCGACCGCGGACGCGGCCATCAGGGCGGATTTCATGCGAGGGCGTTCCTCAAGCAGGTCGGATGCGGCGAGCCTTCGCCGCGGATGCCGAATGGGAGCGCGCCCCCGCGGACCACGTCAAGCGTCGCCGCAGCCTCAGGCCTTGTGCGCCGAGGCGTTCAGCTTTTCCAGCTCGTCGACCCCGGAGACGCTGACGTTGAGGTCGGTGACCAGGCCGTTGGCGATCGAATAGACCCAGCCGTGCACGCACACCGGCTGGCCGCGGCCCCAGGCGTCCTGCACGAAGACGTCGGAGGCGACGTTGCGCACCTGGCGGATGACGTTCAGTTCGACCAGCCGGTCCCAGCGTTCGCGCTCGCCCGGCAGGGCGTCCAGCTCATGACGGTGCTCTTGATGCACCTCGCGGATGGGATGGAGCCAGTGGTCCACCAGGCCGCGCCGCTTGCCGTCGACGGCCGCTGCGACGCCGCCGCAGCCATAGTGGCCGACGACCATGATGTGCTTGACCTTGATCACGTCGATCGCGAACTGCAGCACGCTGAGGTAGTTGGCGTCCTGCGGCGGGGCGAGGTTGGCGACGTTGCGGTGGACGAACAGTTCGCCCGGATCGAGATCGACGATCTCGTTGGCCGGGACCCGGCTGTCGGAGCAGCCGATCCATAGATATTCCGGAGCCTGCTGGCCTTCGAGCCGCTTGAAGAACCCGGGGTCAGCGGCCTCGATCCGCTGCGCCCAGGCCCGGTTGTTCGCCTTCAGTTGGTCGAGCATGACTGCGCCTGTAGGCTCCTGCGCGGCGCTCCGCAACCCCGGCTAAAGCGGCCGGGCGTCCGGCTGCCGATCCGGATGGGCGGCGGCGAAAGCCGGGCGGCGGGCGGCATGGTCGGCGGCCGCCTGGATCGCCGGCCAGCGGGCGATATCCACTTCGTAGCGGCGCGCGGAATAGACCTGCGGGACCAGGCAGCAGTCGGCGAGGGTTGGCGCGTCGCCAAAGGCGAAGCCCGCGCCGTGGCGCGCGACCAGCGGCTCCAGGGCGTCGAAGCCGTCGCGGATCCAGCCCTGGATCCAGTCGAGGACGCCCGCCTTGTCGATCCCCATCTTGTCGAGCCGGCGGCCGACCCGGGTATTGTTCAGCGGATGGATGTCGCAGGCGATGATGCCGGCCATCTGGCGCACCGCGGCGCGGTCCAGCGGCGCGGCGGGCAGGATCGGCGGGTCGGGGTAGGCCTCGTCCAGCCACTCCAGGATCGCCAGGCTCTGGGTGAGCACCCGCCCGTCGTCCAGCACCAGGGCCGGGGTCAGGCCCTGCGGGTTAACCGCCCTGTAGGCCGGCTCCCGCTGCTGTCCGGCGACGAGATCGACGGGCGCATAGTCATAGGCGACGCCCTTCAGGGCCAGACCGATGCGGACCCGGTAAGGGGCGGTCGCGCGCCAGGCCGAATGCAGCACCAGGGTCATCAGGCGACCTCGAAGTCCAGCCGGCCGACCCCCTCGACCTCGCCGGCCACCCGGTCGCCGCGCGACAGCGGGCCGACCCCTTCGGGCGTGCCGGTGAAGATCAGGTCGCCGGGCGCCAGGCGCCACAGTTTCGAGGCCTCCGAGATCACCTCGGCGACGCTCCAGATCATCTCGGCCACGACGCCCTGCTGGCGGACCTCGCCGTTGACCGAGACGGCGATACGGCCCTGCGGCGGGGGCCCGCTCCAACGGCGGATGGCGGATACCGGCGCCGAGCCGTCAAACGCCTTGCCGGCCTCCCAGGGCTGGCCCTTGTCCTTGGCGGCGTTCTGCAGGTCGCGGCGGGTCAGGTCGACGCCGACGGCGTAGCCGAACACCAGGTCGAGGGCGCGCTCCGGCGAGACGTCGGCGCCGCCCCCGCTCAAGGCGGCGACCAGTTCGATCTCGTGGTGCAGGTTGGCGGTGCGCGGCGGATAGGCGACAGGTCCGCCGGGGGGAACGATGGCGTCGGCCGGCTTGGCGAAGAAGAACGGCGGGTCGCGCTCGTCGCCGCCCATCTCACGCCGGTGGGCCGCATAGTTGCGGCCGACGCAGAGGATGCGGCGCACCGGGAAGGCCGCGCCCTCCCCCTCGACCGGGACGGCGACGACGGCGGGCGGATCGAACAGGAAGGCGGCCATGACCAAGGCCTAACGCGGCGGCGATGCGATGGGAAGTTCCACCTCGGGCGCGCTTCCCGTGCGGCCCGCGACCTTTGCCGCGGACCGTACGTGGAAGCCGGGTCGCATGACGCGGGCGATGTCCCTAAGCCGCCGGTCCGGCTCCTGCGGCGGGCCGCAGGTCTCCCGCCGCTGCTTGTACAGAGCCGCCCGCCGACGGGGGAGGCGACCGCTTGTCTCAGGGGTGCGTCAGGACGTCCTCAGCAGATCGGCGACGGCCGCCGCGACCTGGGTGACGTCGTAGGGTTTGCGGATCACCGGGGCGTCGAAACCGCCCGGGGCCCCGGCGGTCTCGCCATAGCCGGTGGCGAAGACGAACGGCACGCCGCGCCGCGTCAGCGCCTCGGCCACCGGTGAGACCGAACGGCCGTTGAGGTTGGCGTCGAGCACAGCCGCATCGATCGGCCGGTCGAGCAGGGCCATCGCCTCCTCCAGCTCGTAGGCCGGCCCGATGACCGCGGCGCCCGCCTCCAGGAGCCCGGTCTCCAGCTCCAGGGCCAGAAGGACGGCGTCCTCGACGATCAGCACCCGATAACCCTTCAGGTCGACCGGGCCGCTGGCGGCGATCACCGTCTCCACGGTGCGAGTCACGGGGGCGCTGGGGACGGTTTCGGGCCGAGGCGCGACGGCCTGGGCGCCGGCGGTCAGCCGGGCATGCAGGCCGGACGAGCGATATTCCACCGAAGTCTCGCCGTTGAGCTCCCGACCGGTGACCTGTTCCAGCAGGGTGGAGCCGAAGCCGCGGCGCGCGGGGGCGGCGACGATGGGGCCGCCGCTTTCGGTCCAGAGCAGCTCGAAGCCGCCGCCGGCGAGGCGGCGCCAGCGCACGTCGACCTGGCCGCGCTCCACCGACAGGGCCCCGAACTTCACGGCGTTGGTGGCCAGTTCGTGCAGGGCCAGCGACAGGGCGTTGGCGGCCCGTGGGGTCAGGAAGAGCTCCGGCCCCTCCCAGCGCGCCTGGCCCTGGGCCAGAGCGCCGAGTTCGGCGGCGGCCAGGTGCTCCACCGCCGCGCCGCGCCAGCGTGCGGCCGTCAGCAGTTCGTTGGCGGAGGCCATGGCCTTCAGCCGCCCGCCGAAAGTCTGCAGGAAGCTGTCGAGCGAGGTGGTGCGCTTGGCGGTCTGCAGGGCCAGGGCCTGGACCGCAGCGAGGACGTTCTTCACCCGGTGGTCCAGCTCGGCCATCAGCGTCTGGCGCTGCTCTTCCTCGAGCTTGCCGCGGGTGACGTCCTGCACGATGCCGGTGATGCACGTCGCCTGGCCGGCGGCATCGCGTTCGACCACCCCGGCGACGCGCACCCAGATGGTGCGGCCGTCGTCGGGCCGGATATGGCGGAAGGCCACCTCATAGGCGCCGCCGGCGGCGAGGTTCGCGGCTTGGCCGCGGCGATACTCCTCGAGGTCGTCGGGATGGATATGGCCGTCGAGCGAGCGGCCGGCCTGCGCCGCAGTCGCGCCGGCGGGCAGGCCGGTGATCGCCGCCATGCGCGGACTTATCACCAGCACGTCGCGTGAGAGGTCCCACTCGAACTCGCCGAGACCGGCGGCCTGAAGCGCAAGTTCCAGGCGATCACGGTCCAGACTGCGGGCCGGGTCAGGTGACGTCATGGGCGGAACATAGGCCGCCGGGTCGCGCCGCGCGACAGGAACCGTGCGTTTCGCGCGGGCGTTGCCCCCCTGAGGATGGGGCGTCCGTCGATGCCTCCGCTTTGCGCCGCAATGCGGAACCCGCTAGCATATGCGACGTTCAGGCTAGCGACCGCCCTGCAATCGGCCAGGGCCCCATTCCTTTCGGAGACATCGACATGCCCGCCAACTCCGTTGACTACGCCGACGAAGCCAAGACCGCCGCCGCCAACGCCAGCGAAACGGCCAGCCGCCTCAGCGCCGAAGCTCAACGCACCTTCGCCGAAGCCCGCGGGCGTATCGAACAGGTCGTGCAGGAAGGCATGGAGCAGCTCCGCGCCCAGTCGCGCGCCTATGCCGACACCGCCGGCCAGCAGATCGACGAAGCCCAGCGCTACGTCACCGAACGCGTCAAGGAACGGCCTCTCGCCGCGACCGGCGCGGCCCTCGGCGTCGGCGTCCTGATCGGCCTGCTGCTGTCGGCCGGCCGCCGTTGTACCTGAAGAAGATCCTCACACTGCTGGCCGCCGCCCCCGCCCACGTGG
>JAEYTM010000324.1 GCA_023434015.1 Pseudomonadota bacterium
TCGCCGCCCGGCACGGCGACCAGGCGGGCGAGAGCGCGGTTCACCTCGCGGGCCGCGGCCATGGCGCGGTTGTAGCTGTCCGCGCAGCCGGCGCGTCCCTCGACGCGATAGGCCTGGCAGAAGGCCAGGGCGGCGACCCGCCCCTGTTCGGGGCTCGCGGCCGGGCGCAGCGGCCCTTCGGCCAGGACCGAGCCGAAGCTGGCGAAGGCCAGCGGCGGCATCGGCGGCCCGGCGAGGACCTGGACGCTCGGGGCGAAGTCGCCGGCCAGGGCCAGCCCGGTCATGTAGCGGGTGGCGGGACCGAGGCTGATCCGGCCCTGGGGAGCGATGTGGATCAGCGGCATATAAGGCGCGAGCTCGGGCGCCAGATGGTTCGGCAGGAAGCGGTGGCCCCAGTAGCGCTCCGCGATACGCGCGAAATGGGCATGATCGGTGATCGGGCCGAAGCCCGCCTCGGCGAACGGCAGGATCTCCACCGGCGGCTTCTCGACGAAGACGGTGTCGTTGGAGACGTCGACATAGAGCCCGCCGACGATCAGGGCGTTCTGGAAATAGAGGCCCCGAAGGTCGCCCCACGCCCGCCGCAGCGTCCCGCCGGCCGCCCGGAACGCCAGCAGCGTCGCCAGGCCCTCAGCCGCCTGCGCCGACAGGTCCGCCGGCTCGGCCCGATCCAGCGCCTCGCGCACCGCCTCGGTGATCTCCAGGCAGAGGCCCAGCGGATAGGGCTTGCCCGGCTTGCCATCCCGCGTCGCGCGCAGGGCCGGATCGACGCTGGCGCGCAGCTCGCGGAACAGGGCGTGGAGGACTGCCAGGCGCGGCGTCAGGAACTGGTCCGTGAGCGCCTGCTGAACCGGGTCGGGGGCGCAGGGCGCCTCCCCCAGCGCGGAGCTGAGATACTCGGACATGGAGCCGGCCAGGGCGACCCGGCCGACGGGTACGCCAGACATGAGCGAACTGAACCGTAGGGAACCGGCTTGCTGTTTAGCTGTCCGGCTCCCTCGCTTCAAGGCGACCGCGAGCTACATCAGGACGCCCGCACAGCCCCCGGACGACCGGCCTCGAGCACGAAGCGCGCGAGGTCGTGCGAGCCCGAATCCTGACGGGTGACGTCGTCGACGCCGCGCATGGTGACCAGCATCTCCTTGCGGGTGACATCGACCCGGCTGTGGCCGTTCACCCGGTTGTCGGCGTAGTGGAAGTCCGGGTTGAGCGCGCTGAGCGCCTGCATGCGGGCGATGCCGCCGGGGCTGGGCGAACTGATCGCGCCAGCCACGAAGGCCGGGGCGACCACCGGCCCGTCTGGCCGCAGCCGCAGATTCGAGGCGGCGAAGCTGTGCATATCGCCGCCGACCACCATCGGGTTGGAGACCTGGGAGAGCATCTCCACCACCCGCTCGCGGGTCGCCGGGAAGGCGTCCCAGCCGTCGTCGCCATAGCCCATGGCGCCGGTCTTCTCGTCGGGGCGCTTCAGCTCGGCCATGACGAACTGCTGGGCGAGCACGTTCCAGGTCGCGCGGCTGTCGGCCAGGCTGGACTTCAGCCAGCGCTCCTGGTCGGCGCCCAGCAGGCTGCGCGCGGGGTCGCGGCGCCGGTCGCTGTCGACGATATGGACCGCCTCGCCACCTTTTGGCCAGTCGGTCCAGGTCCCGTACTGGCGCGCGTCAACCATCTGGAACTTGGCCAGATCGCCCCATTCGACGGCGCGGTAGATCTTCATGTCCGGCCCGACCGGCGCCATGGCCGGACGCACGGGCATATGTTCGTACCAGGCCTTGTAGCCGGCCGCCCGGCGGCGGAGGAACGCCTCGCGGTCGGCCATGGAGGGCGCGCGTTCGGCCTTGTAGTTGTTGACCACCTCGTGGTCGTCCCAGACCGCCATCCAGGGGGCCGCGGCGTGAGCGGCCTGCAGGTCGGGGTCGGCCTTGTAGAGGCCGTAGCGGCGGCGATAGGAGCCGAGATCGACGGCCATCTCGTCCTGGTGCTGCCGCGGCAGGTCGGGGCGGCGGCCATTCTCGTAGATGTAGTCGCCGAGGAACAGGACGAGGTCCGGGTTGGAGGTCGCGGCGTCGCGCCAGGCGCCGTAGTAGCCGTTCTCGAACCGCTGGCAGGCGGCATAGACGTAGCGCAGCGACTCGACCTTCTGGCCGCGGGCCGGCGTGGTGCGGGTGCGGCCCACCGGGCTGGTCACCTCGCCGGCGTGGAAACGGTAGAAATAGCGGCTGTCCGGCGCCAGCCCGTCGGCCACCACATGGACCGAATGGGCGTCGGCCGGCATCGCCAGCGCCTCGCCGGTGCACAGGATGCGCCTGAAGTCATCGTCAGCGGACAGCTCCCAGCGCACCGGCACGGGGACCTGCGGGATTCCGAAATCGGCGGCCTGCGGATCGGGTGCAAGGCGCGTCCAGAGGACGACGCTGGTCGGGTCGGGGTCGCCGGAGGCGATGCCGAGGGTGAAGGGCGAGGCGGTGAAGCGCACCGGCTGGGCCAGGGCGCGGCCGGCGGGCAGCAGAAGCAGGGCCGAGGCGCCCTGAAGCAGGCGGCGGCGATCGGTGAGAAACATGCAAGGACTCCGGGCGTGCGCGTTCGGCTCGTGAGGCGCGGGCCGCGGCGTCGGACGCGGCGCCCGC
>JAEYTM010000337.1 GCA_023434015.1 Pseudomonadota bacterium
GCCCCGCGCAGGGCGATGGCCAGGGGCTGGCCGGGCCAGTCGACCGCATAGCGCGCCGCCCACTGTACGAAGTCGACCGTATTTTGCGGCAGGCGCGGCTCGTCCAACCGCCGCTCCACAGGCTTCAGCGGACGGTTGAAGCCGGCCGCCTCGCGCAGGCCGACCACCACGCCGCGCAGCAGCCTGGGGCCCAGCGGCGCGGCCACCTGGTCGCCCAGCTCCAGGCCCATGCCGGCAGGCTCGGCGTAGTCGAACGCCTCGGGCAGCGGCATCGGAAGCAGAATGGAGGCGATACGGCTCATCGGCAGGCTTTTGCGCTTTGTCCCGCAGGGGCTACAAGCGCCTCAAGCAAACCCAGGGCCCCAGCGATGCAACTCTTCCTCGACACCACCGACGTCGCCGTCCTCAAGGACCTCGCCGCAACCGGCCTGGTCGACGGCGTCACCACCAATCCGACTCTGATCGCCAAGTCCGGCCGTCCCATGCTTCAGGTCATCGCCGAGATTTGCGAAGCCGTCGAGGGCCCGGTGAGCGCCGAGGTCGCCGCGACCGAGGCCCAGGCCATGCTGGCCGAGGGCCGCAAGCTGGCCGCCGTCGCCACCAACGTCGTGGTCAAGGTGCCGCTGACCCGCGAGGGTCTGATCGCCACCGCCCAGTTCGCCCGGGAAGGCATCCAGACGAACGTTACCCTGTGCTTTTCCGCCGCCCAGGCCCTGCTGGCCGCCAAGGCCGGCGCCACCTACGTCAGCCCGTTCATCGGCCGGCTGGACGACCACGGCGCCGACGGCATGGACCTGATCACCGAGATCCGGGCGATCTACGACAACTACGACTTCGACACCGAGATCCTGGCCGCCTCGATCCGCAACCCCGCGCATGTGACCGCGGCCGCCCTGTCCGGCGCGGACTGCGCGACCATCCCCCCGTCGGTCTTCGCCGACCTCTTCAAGCACCCGTTAACCGAAAAGGGTCTTGAACAGTTCATGAGCGACTGGGCCAAGACGGGGCAGTCGATCCTTTAGGGTTAACACGGGGGCGGATATGGACGGGTCGCAGGGCGGGATCGAAGAGGCCCCCGGGCTCGCGGCGCTGCATCCGGACCAGGTCCGCCGCTTCCTGTCCGACAACCCGGAGTTCCTGCGCGACGACGATGGCCTGCTCGGCGAGCTGGGCCTGAAGGTCGCGGCCGGAAACGTCGTGGATTTCGGCCCGGCCGCCCTCGCCCGGGTCCACGCCGCCCACCAGCGCGAAGCCACTCAGCGCCAGCAGATCGAGGAGACGGCGCGCGCCAACTTCTCGGCCCAGGCCCAGACCCACGGCGCCGTGGTCGACCTCCTGGAAGCGCACGACCTCGGCGACCTCGCCCTGCGCGTCGACGAACTGGCCCGGAGCCGCTTCGGCCTGGCCGCCGGCGTCATCGCGCTGGAGTGCGAGGGCGAGGCGCCGGCCGGCTGGCGGAGGCTGGTCGAAGGCCAAGTGGACATGATCCTCGACGGCCCGCACCGGCAGGCGCGAATGGGCTTCGCCCCCACCGCACTCGGCCTGTTCGGCGACCGGGCCGACAGCGTCCAGTCCATGGCCATGGTCCGCCTGGCGATCTGGGAGCCGTCGCGGCAGGGCCTGCTGGCCTTCGGCTCGGAGGACCCAGGCGGCTTCACGCCGGACATGGGCTCCGAACTGGTCGCCTTCCTCGCCCGCGTCACCGAGCGCACGGCGGAGCGATGGCCGCTGACGTGACCTCCTCCGGGGTTCCCGCCGCCCAGGCCCAGGCGCTGTGGATGCAGCACCTGGCCCACGAGCGCCGGTCCTCGCCGCGCACCCTCGAGGCCTACGGCTTCGCCTCGAACCGCTATATCGCCTTCCTCGAACGCCATCGCGGCGAGAGGCTGACGGTCAAGGACCTGGCCGGCGTCAGCGCGGCGGAAATCCGCGCCTGGCTGGCGGCCCTGCGCCAGGGCGACCATCCTCTGTCGCCGCGGTCCCTGTCCCAGGCCCTGTCGGCGGTGCGCACCTTCCACCGCTTCCTCGACCGGCGGATGGACGCGCCGAACCCGGCCATCGCCCTGATCCGCGGACCGCGGGTGAAGCCTGGCGCGCCACGGCCGGTCACCGAGGACCAGGCGCGCGGCCTGATCGCCGAGCCCGCGCTGGACCCGGACCGCGAGAACTGGGAGGCCGCGCGCGACCAGGCGGTGCTGACCCTGCTGTACGGCTGCGGCCTGCGGATCTCCGAGGCCCTGTCGCTGAAGCGATCCGATGCGCCCCTGCCCGATCCACTGCGCATCGTCGGCAAGGGGGCGAAGACCCGCGTCGTACCGGTGCTGCCGGCGGTGCGGGAGGCGGTCGACGCCTATCTGGGAGATCTGCCGTTTGTCGTCGGACCGGACGAGTCCCTGTTCCGCGCCAAGCGGGGCGGGCCGCTCAGCCCGCGCCATGTGCAGGCGACGGTCCAGGCCCTGCGCGGGCGGCTCGGCCTGCCGGCCAGCGCCACGCCGCACGCCCTGCGCCACGCGTTCGCCACCCATCTGCTGGGCGCCGGCGCCGATCTGCGGTCGATCCAGGAACTGCTCGGGCACGCCTCGCTGTCGACGACCCAGCGCTACACCCAGGTGGACGCCCAGGCCCTGCTCAGCGCCTACGCCAGGGCCCATCCGCACGCCTCATGAGGCGGCGTCATCCCGGCCGGCCGACGCCGGCCGGGATGACAGTTAACGGCGACCGGGCTTACGGCCAGGTCGGGGTGGCGTCGACGGCCACCGTCTGGAAGATGATCTTGCCGTTGCGGACCACATAGACGTCGGTGCCGGTGACGGCCTGCGGCGTGTCGCGGTACTGCGCCCAGCGCATCAGGACGGTTTCGTCGTCCAGCAGCCGGCTGGTTTCTTCCATCACGCGCACGCCCGGCGACTTGGTCTCGTCGGTGAGCACGGCGAACAGCTTACGCAGGTTGTCCTTGCCGACGAAGACGCCGTCCTGCCCGGCGATGCCCGGCGGGGCCACCACGACGGCGTCGTCGGCGTAGTCGGCGAGCACGGCTTCCAGATCGCCCACCTTCATGTTGGCGACGTGGCGATCGTAGATCACCTGAGGCGTGTCGGCGCTGGCGGTCGCGGCCGCCGGCGCGGTTTCGGCCGTCGGGGCGGCGTTCTGGCTGCAGGCGGCCAGCGCCAGCGACAGGACAGCAGCGGTCGTTACGATCTTCAGCATGTCTTTGATTTTCCCCTCGAAGCGGTCTCTGCCGCGGGCGTTTTGACGGGGAGCGCTACCTCGCCGGCGTGGCGAAGCGGCCGTCCCCCTCCACGTCATAGCGCACGAAGGTGGGCACCGCACACCCCCGGACAGTCCGGTTCACCGGCAGCATCAGGTGCGCCTTCGGCAGATCGCCCAGCCGCGTCGCCCGGACCGGGCGCTCCAGACGGTCGACGGGCGTGACCCTCATCCGGCAGTCCGGATCCAGTTCCCGCAGCGTGCCGGGCTGCAGGGCCGGACGCTCCGGGGGAGGAGCTGTCGAGGTCGAGGCTGTCGAAGTCGGGGCGGCTGAAGCCAGGGCGGCGGCCAACATCATCCCAATCATCGGGCTGTCCCTCCGGGTTCAGCCAAAGCCTGCCACCGGAACCGCGTTCGGCCAATCAATTCCGCCCGCGCCGCATCAGGCGCAGCCAATCGACGTCCGACACGGGATCGTGGCCTTGCTCCACGCAGACGAAGCCTTCGCGGGCGTAGAAGGCCTGGGCGCGCAGGTTCGGAGCCTGGACCTTCAGCGACAGCGGCCCGCCGGCGACGGCGGCCACATGGTCAAGCAGCGCCTTGCCGACCCCGCGGCCGCGGTCGTCCACGTAGAGCGAATGCAGGAAATTCCGCGGCCGGTAGAAGCCGGCCACCCCGACGATCCGGTCGCCGGTCCAGGCGACATAGATCTCCTCCTCGCGCGCGGCGCGCAGGAAATCCTCTCGCCGGTGACGTTCCGGCGGCTGCCAGGTGAAGGTTGCGCGCAGGACCCGCAGATAGAGGTCGGCGCAGGCTCCGAGTTCGTCGGACCTGGCGCGGCGGACCTCCAGGCCTGGGATCAGGCCTGCATCGTCCACCCTTCGACTCCCATGGAAGCCTGTTTCAGGGCCTCGGAGCGGGTCGGGTGCGGGTGGCACGTGCGGGCGATATCCTCGGACGCCGCGCGGAACGCCATGCCCACGCAGTACTCGCCGATCATTTCGCTGACCGAGGGGCCGATCAGGTGGACGCCGAGGACCTCGTCGGTCGTGGCGTCGGCCAGGACCTTGGCGAAGCCTTCGGTCTCATGGTTGATCTTCGCCCGGCTGTTGGCGCTGAACGGGAACTTACCGACCTTGTAGGCGACGCCCGCTTCCTTCAGCTGCTCCTCGGTCTTGCCGACCCAGGCGACTTCCGGGGTCGTGTAGACCACGCTCGGCACCAGGTCGTAGTCCACGTGGCCGTACTTGCCGGCGATGATCTCGATGCAGGCGACGGCGTCTTCCTCGGCCTTGTGGGCCAGCATGGGTCCGTGGGTCACGTCGCCGATCGCCCAGACGCCGGCCGCGGCGGTCTGGAAGTGGTTGGTCTCGATGAAGCCGCGCTTGTCCGGGGTCACCCCCACCGTCTCCAGCCCGAGGCCCTCGGTGTAGGGCCGCCGGCCGATGGCCAGCAGGACGTAGTCGGCTTCCAGGGTCTCGGCCGCGCCGCCGGCCACCGGCTCGACGGTCAGGCTGACCGACTTCTTGCCGGCCTTGGCGCCGGTGACCTTCGAGGCCAGGCGGAACTCCATGCCCTGCTTGGTCAGGGCGCGCTGGAAGGTCTTGGCCACCTCGGCGTCCATGCCGGGGGTGATGCGGTCGAGGAACTCGACCACGGTCACCTTGGCGCCCAGGCGGCGCCAGACCGAGCCGAGCTCCAGGCCGATGATGCCGGCGCCGATGACCACCAGGCTCTTGGGCACTTCCGGCAGCGCCAGGGCGCCGGTGGAATCGACGATCCGCTGCTGATCGACGGTGACGCCCGGCAGGGCGGACGGCTCCGAGCCGGTGGCGATGACGATGTTCCTGGCTTCCAGCGTCGAGACCGAACCGTCCTCGGCCGTCACCTCGACCTTGCCGGCGCCGGCGATGCGGCCCGCGCCTTTGATCCAGTCGACCTTGTTCTTCTTGAACAGGAATTCGATGCCCTTGGTCAGGGCGCCCACCGACTCGTCCTTCTGGGCCATCATCTGGCCGAGGTTGAGCTTCGGCGAGACCTCGATGCCCAGCTTGGCGAAGCTGGCGCCCGCCGCGTCATAGAGTTCCGAAGCGTGCAGCAGGGCCTTGGAGGGCATGCAGCCAACGTTCAGGCAGGTGCCGCCCAGCGTCTTGCGCATTTCCACGCAGGCCGCCTTCAGGCCGAGCTGGCCGGCCCGGATGGCCGCGTTGTAGCCGCCGGGACCGCCCCCGATGATGACGACGTCGTACTGAGCCATTCAGGGCCCCCAAGATCAGAATGCGGCCCGGCGTCACGGGACGCCGCGGCCCGATGAAAAACGCGGCGGTCTCTAGACGTCCAGCAGCAGGCGCTGCGGATCCTCGATGGCTTCCTTGACGTGGACCAGGAAGGTCACCGCGCCCTTGCCGTCGACGACGCGGTGGTCGTAGCTGAGCGCCAGATACATCATCGGACGGATCACCACCTGACCGTTCACGACCACCGGCCGCTCCTGGATCTTGTGCATGCCGAGGATGCCCGACTGCGGGGCGTTGAGGATCGGGGTCGACATCAGCGAACCGTAGATGCCGCCGTTCGAGATGGTGAAGGTGCCGCCCTGCAGGGCCTCGATGGCCAGCTGGCCGTCGCGGGCCTTGCGGCCCAGCGCGCCGATTTCCTTCTCGATGTCCGACAGGCCCATGGCGTCGGCGTCGCGCACCACCGGCACGACCAGGCCCTTCTCGGTCCCGACCGCCACGCCGATGTCGTAGTGGTTCTTGTAGACCACGTCCTGGCCGTCGATCTCGGCGTTGACGTCCGGCACCTGCTTCAGCGCGTGGATCACGGCCTTAACGAAGAAGCTCATGAAGCCGAGCTTCACGCCGTGGCGCTTTTCGAAGGCGTCCTTGTAGAGATTGCGGGCCGCCATCACCGCGGTCATGTCGACCTCGTTGAAGGTGGTCAGCATGGCGGCGTTGTTCTGCGCCTCCTTCAGACGGCGCGCGATGGTCTGGCGCAGGCGGGTCATGCGGACCCGTTCCTCGCGCTCGTGCACCGGACGCGGAGCCTGCGGCGCGGCGGCCGCGGCCGGGGCGGCGG
>JAEYTM010000001.1 GCA_023434015.1 Pseudomonadota bacterium
GCGCTGCGGTTGACGGCCAGCGGGTCGCCCATCGGCGCCGTTGGAGCGCCGGCCGGGCTCGGACGTTCGTCGCCGGCGGGATCGACTGTCGTCGAGGCGTTGAGGCCGGCCTCCGTCGCCGAATTCGCCCACCAGTCGCGCGTGGCCCGCTGATTGGCCGACGCCTTCCCATAGGCTTCGAGTTGGCTGTACGGGATCGGTTGCTTCGGACCGATGGCGGTGCTCGTGCGGTCTTTCGGCCCGGCCGCGAACGCCGCGCCCGCGGACAGGGTCAGGGCGGCTGCGCCCGCCGCCAGGATGATGGTTCTCATCTCGCTCTCCCTCTGTAGGCGCCTCGTGGGCGCCTTCCTCAACCCGTGAGCGAGCGGGTTCGTTTCGCGGCGATCAGCATTCTCTGGCCGCGCGCGGGCCTGACATCGCCCGTGCCGGGCGGCTATAGCTCCCCGGAACGCCGAGCCCTGCGAGCGCCGATGTCCGAAGCCCTGGTCCTGATCTCCCATCCGATGCTGGCGGCCGTGCAGGCCCCGCTGGAAGCGGCCGGTCTGCCGGTCGCCCTGGCATGGGAGCTGAAGGACGAGGACCGCGGGCGCGTAAGGGCCATCGTCCACGTGGGTGAATTCGTGCTGACGCCGGATTACCTTCTGTCGCTGCCGAACCTTGGGCTGATCGCCAATGTCAGCGTGGGCTACGACGGTGTCGATGTCGCCTGGTGCCGGGCGAACGGCATCGAGGTCACCCATGCGGACGGACTGAACGCCGAGGACGTCGCCGACCATGCGATGGGCCTGCTGGTCGGCGCCTGGCGCAACATCGTGCTGGGCGATCGGACGGTGCGCGCCGGCGCCTGGCGTCAGGAGAACCGCATCGGGCCGCAACCCAGCCTCGGCGGCCGCAGGCTGGGCATCGTCGGCCTCGGCCACATCGGGGAGGCGGTGGCGCGTCGCGCGGAGGCCTTCCGCATGACGGTCGGCTGGTGGTCGCCGCGGGAGAAGCCCGCCCCCTGGCCCCGGGCGAACAGCCTGCTGGAGCTGGCGCAGGACAGCGACATCCTGATGGTGGCCTGTCGCGCCGACGCTTCCACCCGGGGGCTGATCGACCAGTCGGTGATCGAGGCGGTGGGGCCGGCGGGAATGATCGTCAACGTCTCCCGCGGCTTCGTGGTCGATGAGGACGCCCTGATCGCGGCGCTGGAGGACGGGCGGCTGGGCCGGGCGGCGTTGGACGTGTTCGCCGAGGAGCCGACGCCCCCGACACGCTGGGCGGAGCTGCCCAACACGGTGCTGACACCCCACGCGGCGGGCAGCACGACGGAATCCATCCCGCGGATGGTGGCCCAGGCCATCGACAATGTTCAGCGGTTCCTGGCCGGACATCCGCTGGCCAGCCCCGTCACGGCCTGACCTCGCCCGAGGGCGGCTGGGCTCGGCGCCCTGGGGCTTGACTTAAAGACATAAAGATATCTTTATATGCGACATGAAGCTGTCGGCGGGCCAGGCTGTTGATGTGTTGCGCGCGGCGGGCGAGCCGACCCGCCTGCGCATCCTCGCCCTGCTGGCTCACGAGGAGCTGGCGGTGCTCGAGCTGTGCCGGGTGCTCGACCAGAGCCAGCCCCGCGTCTCTCGCCACCTGAAGCTGCTCGCCGAAGCGGGCCTCGTGGAGCGTTTTCCCGACGGCGCCTGGGTGTTCTATCGGCTGGTGGGCGCAGGGCAAGCCGGCGAACTGGTTTCGGAGGTGCTGGCCCGCACCGACGCCGCCGATCCGGTCCTGCTGCGCGACGCCGAGCAGCTCGACGCCGTGCGCGCCGAGCGCGCCAGCGAGGCCGGGGAATATTTCGCGCGCAACGCCGCCCGCTGGGACGAGATTCGTTCGCTCTACGTCTCCGAGACCGCCGTGGAGGCGGCGATCCTGAAGGCCGCCGGACCCGGCCCGTTCCGCCGTCTGGTGGACCTCGGCAGCGGCACCGGCCGGATGCTGACCCTGCTGGGGCCGCATGCGGAGACGGCGGTGGGCCTCGACCTGTCGCAGCAGATGCTCAACGTCGCCCGCAACCATGTGGCCGAGGCCGGGCTCGAGCGCTGCGAGCTGCGCCATGGCGACATCTTCGGCACGCGGCTGCCGGCCGAAAGCGCCGATCTGGTGGTGGTCCATCAGGTGCTGCATTACCTTGCCGACCCGGCCGCCGCGGTGAAGGAAGCCGCCCGGGTGGTGGCTACGGGCGGCCGCCTGATCATCGTCGATTTCGCGCCGCATGCGCTGGAGTTCCTGCGCGAACAGCACCAGCACCGGCGCCTGGGTTTCTCGGAGCCGGAGATGGCCCGATGGCTGGCCGACGCCGGCCTGTCGAAGGTGCGGGCCACCTCGCTGCCGCCCGCCCGCAAGGAAGGATTGACCGTGAAGATCTGGACGGCCGAACGCCTCGGCGAACGGCAAAGGAGCGCCGCATGACCCCCGCTGACACCGCGCTCGGACCTGTGGCGCGCGCCGGCGGCAGCTTCGGCGTCGGCGGCCGGCCGCGCCCGCCCGTGTCCTTCGAGTTATCGCCGCCCA
>JAEYTM010000013.1 GCA_023434015.1 Pseudomonadota bacterium
CCGCTGCGGGCGAAGGCGATGAAGGCCTCGCTCATCTGGTCGGCCATCGCCTGGGCGGTCGGCCCGACCGCCGTGGCGCCGGGCTTGGCGATGTTGTCGAACACCAGCTGGATGTCCGAGGCGTGCGGTGCGCCGAAGCGGCCGCCGTCCTTCGGCGTCGCCCAGTCGAGCTGGTAGACGAAGGCGGGCGATCCGGCCTTCGCCCGCTCCTCGGCTTCGATCACCGCAGCTCGCCACGACCGCGCCGCCGTGGTGGCGGCGCACAGCCCCTGGCTCGGCGAGTAGTGCGGATACAGCCGACGATAGGCTTCGATCACCGTCTCCGGCGAGATGTCCACGCGCATGTTCGGGAAGGTCAGCTTGGCGGCCAGCCCCTCCCAGCCGACGGTGAAGTTGCTTTCGTCACCGCCCATGAAGGCCCGGGTCTCGTCGCGGGTGTTGCCGATGATCATCGGGATGTGCGCCGACTGGTCCGGCGCGTCGGGATAGAAGGGGTGCCGGGTCAGCGATCGCTCGTCGAGCACCGGGCCGAAGTAGAGCCCCCCGAACCCCAGCACCGGGTCCTCAACCCCCATCGCCTCGATCAGCCGCGGGGCGGGCAGGGTGCGCGCCTCGGCCCAGCGGTCGGGCGACAGCTTCAGACTGTCCAGGAAGGCGAGGGTGCGCCGCGTGGCGTTCATCGGGCCAGACGCAGTCACCTGCTGGCCGCTCATGGTCGCGGCGCGGTGGAACAGGCCTTTCGCCGCCGGCATGGCCATCAGGGTGGCGATCTTGGCGCCGCCGCCGGACTGGCCGAAGACCGTGACGTTGCCGGGATCGCCGCCGAATCCGGCGATGTTGTCACGCACCCATTGCAGGGCCAGCGCGAGGTCGAGCTGACCGGCGTTGCCGGAGTCGGCCACCGCCTCGCCGCCCGGCAGGCGAGCCAGATAGGCGTAGCCGAAGACGTTCAGCCGGTGGTTCAGCGTCACCACCACAACGTCGCCGCGACGACACAGCCGGACGCCGTCGTAGAGCGGGCTCGATCCCGAGCCGGTCGAATAGGCGCCCCCATGGATGTAGATCATCACCGGCCGGCGGCGGCCGTCGTTGAGGGCCGGCGTCCAGACGTTGAGAAACAGGCAGTCTTCGCTGGCGCGGGCGCCTTCAGGCCCGCGCTGCGGGCAGGCAGCGCCGTAGTCGACCGCGAGGGCGACGCCCGACCAGGGCTCCGGCGGGCGGGGGGGCAGGAAGCGCCGCGGGCCGGTGTCGGCGCCGTACCGGACGCCCCGGAACACCTGGACCCCGTCGTCCACATAACCGCGCACCCGCCCGTGACGTGTGCGGGCCACAGGCGCGGCGGTCGCGCCCCAGGCCGAACCGATCCCCAGCATCGCCGTCGCGGCGGCGGTCGCGCCGCCGGTCAGCACTGTGCGTCGATCGCTCCGCCTCCCGGCCGCCATGTCCATCATCCCGCCCGATCTACCGAAAGGCTATGACACCGGTGACAGCGCGGCTATCGTTGTTTTTAAGATAGGAGGGAGGCGATGATGGGCATGTCCCGGTTTCTGCAGGCGGCGTCGATCGCCGTCGCCCTGGCCGTCGCGGCCCCCGCGGCCGCCCAGCCCGCAACGCCCGACCGCGAGCAGGTCCTGCAGACCATGCGGCGCGCCACCGAATTCATGGTCGACAAGGTCGCCTACAACGGCGGCTACGTCTGGTCCTACGCGCCCGACATGTCCCGCCGCTGGGGGGAGATGGAGGCCAAGCCGACGATGATCTGGATCCAGCCGCCGGGCACGGCGACCATGGGTCACGTCTTCCTCGACGCCTATCACGCGACCGGCGACGACTATTACTACCGCGCTGCCGAACAGGTGGCCGGCGCGCTGATCTGGGGGCAGCATCCCAGCGGCGGCTGGAACTATATCGTCGACTTCGGCGGCGAGGCGTCGTTGAAGGACTGGTACGACACCTACGGCAAGAACGCCTGGCGGCTGGAGGAATTCCAGCACTACTACGGCAACGCCACCTTCGACGACGCCGGCACCTCCGAGGCCATGCAGTTCCTGCTGCGGCTCTATGTCGAGAAGCGCGATCCGAAGTACCGGCCGGCGCTGGAGCGGGCCATCGGCTTCGTGCTCGACGCCCAGTATCCGGTCGGCGGCTGGCCGCAGCGGTATCCGCTCAGGGGCGAGGACTACACCGGCTACATCACCTTCAACGACGACGTGGCGGGCGAGAACATCAAGTTCCTGGTCATGGTCTACCAGGCGCTGGGCGACGCCCGGGTGCTGGGCGCTGTCCGCCGGGCGATGGACAGCTTCATCCTGACCCAGCAGGGCCAGCCCCAGCCGGGCTGGGCTCTGCAGTACACCCTGGACCTGAAGCCGGCCGCGGCCCGCTCCTACGAGCCGCTGTCGCTGGCCACCCACACCACCGCAAACAACCTCGACCAGCTGATGAACTTCTACGAGCTGACCGGCGACACCCGGTTCCTGGCCCGCGTGCCGGAAGGGATCGACTGGCTGGACCGGGTGAAGCTTCCCGCGGCCCAGGTCCGCAACGGCCGCACCCATCCGACCTTCATCGAGATCGGCACGGACCGGCCGCTCTATGTGCATCGTCGCGGATCGAACGTCGTCAACGGCGCCTACTATGTGGACTACGACCCGGACCGGACCGTGGGCCACTACGGCTCCACCCGGGCGATCAACGTGGCGGCGCTGCGCCAGCGCTATGCGTCGTTGAAGGCGACGCCGCCGGCGGAGGTCGCCCGCAACTCGCCACTGGCCGCGAAGAACCTCACGCCGCTGCCGCCCTACTTCGCCACCCGGGACCTGCAGACCTCCGACCTCAACGTCCGCACGGCGGGGGAGGGCGGGACAGGCTCGGGTGCGGCCGACGTCGCCGCCCTGGTCTCCGGCCTGAACGCGGAGGGTTACTGGCCGGCGCCCCTGCGGGTGACCAGCAATCCCTACACCGGGGCGGTCCCACCGTCGCTCGCGCGCGGCGACTTCGCCACCACCCATGTGGGCGACGCCACCGACACCTCGCCATATCCGCTTACCGCCCCGACGACGGTGATCTCGACGGGGACCTACATCCAGAACATGAGCGCCCTGATCGATGCGCTCGGGGGCGGCCGCTAGACCGGGCGCGGGAAGCCGCGTCGCGCGGCCCAGGTCAGGAACAGGTCCGTCCAGGCGGCGGCCGGAAGCCCCTGCGCCTGCCGGATGCCAAAGCCGTGGCCGCCTTCCTCGAAGATGTGCAGTTCGCCCGGGATCTTGGCGGCCCGGAGGGCGGCGAGGTAGGCGAGACTGTTCTCCAGCGGCACGGAGGTGTCGTCGGCGGCATGGAACAGGAAGGTCGGCGGAGTGCGGGCGTCCACGCCCCGTTCAGGGGAATAGGCGGTGACGACCTCGGATGAGGGGCCTTCCCCCAGCAGGTTCAGCGCCGAGCCGGCGTGGGCGAACGGCGGCGCCATGGTGATCACGGGATATGCCAGGGCCACCAGGTCCGGCCGCGCCGACAGCCGGTCGGCAGCGTCCACCGGTTCGTAGACCTTCGCCTCGTGCCGCGTGGACAGGGACGCGGTCAGATGGCCGCCGGCGGAAAAGCCGATGGCCGCCACCCGGCCCGGATCGAGGCCGTAGCGGGCGGCGTTGGCGCGGATCAGCCGCATGGCCCGCTGGCCGTCCTGCAGCGGCACGTCGGAGCGCCGGGCCCAGCCGTCGCCCGGCAGGCGATAGCGCAGGACGAAGGCGGTGATCCCGGCCCCGTTCAGCCAGCGGGCGGTCTCGAAGCCCTCCTTGTCGATCACCACCCGGACATAGCCGCCGCCGGGCACGACAAGCATCGCCGCCCCGTTGGGCCGCGCCGGGCGGAAGACGGTCAGGATCGGCTCGGCGACGTGCTCCCACACCCGGTCGAGGAAGCCGGAGGCCGCGGTGCGGTCCACGATCCGGTAGTCCGGCAGGACGGCGGGCGCGCCGGGCGGTCGGTCGGGCCAGAGCCGGATCGTCTCGGTCGGGTCGGCGCGGGTGTCCGGCGCGGCGGCCATCACCGGGCCGGCCGCCGCGGCGAGTCCGAGAGCGGCGACCAAGGCGCGCCGGTCAGGGTCGAAGCCATCCTGCATTCCGCCGTCTCCACAGTCAGCACCGGTAACAGCCTCGCCTTGAGGCGTTCGCTAGACGACCCGGTCGCGCGGCTCGCGACCGGACAGGATCGCCTCGAGGTTCTCGACCACCCGCGCGCCCATGGCGGTGCGGGTCTCCAGGGTGGCGCTGCCGAGGTGCGGCAGCAGGACGGCGTTGTCGAGGGCGACCAGTTCCGCGGGAACGGCGGGCTCCTTCTCGAAGACGTCCAGGCCGGCGCCGCCGATACGGCGTTCCCGCAGGGCGACGATCAGCGCCGCCTCGTCGATCACCGTGCCGCGGGCGGTGTTGATCAGGAATGCGCCCGGCTTCATCGCCGACAGCCGCTCGGCGTTGATCAGGTGATGGGTCTCCGCCCCGCCCGGGCAGTGCAACGACACAAAGTCGGACTGCGCCAGCAGGTCTTCCAGCCGCTCGCAATAGCTGGCGCTGGTCTCGGCCTCGACGGCCTGCGCCGCGCGGCGGCGCGAATTGTAGAGGATCTTCATGCCGAAGCCGTGGGCGGCGCGCTTGGCCGTCGCCTGGGCGATACGGCCGTAGCCGATCAGGCCGAGGGTCCGGCCGCTGACGTCGGCGCCCAGCATGTGGGTCGGCGACCAGCCGGGCCACTGGCCGGCGCGCAACTGCCGCTCGCCCTCGCCGCCACGCCGGGCGACCATCAGCATCAGCAGCAGGGCGATGTCGGCGGTGGCCTCGGTCAGCACGTCCGGGGTGTTGGTGAGCGGGATGCCGGCCTCTTCGCAGGCCTTCACGTCGATATGGCTGAAGCCCGCCCCGAAGTTGCAGATCGCCTTCAGTCGTCCGGCGCCGGCGCGGACGATGTCGCCGCCGATCGGGTCGGTGACCGTCGGGCAGACGATGTCGTAGCTGGCGAAGGCCGCGGTCAGTTCGGCCGCGGTCATCGGCCGGTCATCGGTATTGAGCGTAACGTCATAACGGCCGGCCAGCAGGCGCTCGATCTCTTCAGGCCAGCGGCGTGTCAGCAGAATCTTCGGACCAGGCATCGCGTTCCCCCCAATTGTTTCGCACGGGATGCGGGGGACGGCGCGCCGGGTCAAGCGTGGGATGGCGCCAGGCGTCGCCCGGACCGCGGAGGGGCTCCGCGATCCGGGGCTGACAGGCGCCTAGAACACCAGCGTCAGCTTGGAATAGTAGTAGCCGCCGTTGATCCCGAACGGCGAGAAGGTCGGGAACTGGGTCACGTAACCGTTGCTGTTGTTGCGGTAATAGTCGTCGCGCAGCAGGGCGTTGACCCGGTCAGGGTAGCTGTTGAAGAGGTTGTTCGCCCCCACCGTGAACCGCACCGCGTCGGTCAGCTGATAGCTGGCTTCCAGGTCGGTGATGACCGCGGCCTTGATCTTGGTTTCGTAGCAGGTCGGGGAGGCTGGGGTGATGGGGCAGCCGGTGCGGCTGCTCATTCCGGAGGACGGGCCATACAGCGCCTCGCGCAGGGTGATGCTGAGCTTGCCCACGGTCCACACCGCGCCGGCGACGACGCGGTATTTCGGCGAGGCCGTTTCGAGGTTGGCCAGCGAAGTGCGGTCGAACAGCGAGGCCCCGGCCAGGACCCGGCCTACCGTCTGCTCAACCAGCCGCAGGGACGCGTCTATTTCGCCGGCGCCCATCTCAGCCAGATGCCCGGCTGGCAGGAGGGGGCGGTGTTTTCCGCCCACCGCACCA
This sequence comes from Pseudomonadota bacterium, assembly GCA_023434015.1. GTDB lineage: Bacteria > Pseudomonadota > Alphaproteobacteria > Caulobacterales > Caulobacteraceae > Phenylobacterium. Next base: position 5,817 of record JAEYTM010000013.1, read on the forward strand.
TCGGCTTCATCGCCACCCGGACGGCGCAGAGCGTAGCCGTCGAAACCCGCCGCCGGCCGCGCGCGGCCGCCTGACCCTCTCGACTGGAGTCATCCATGTACAGACGCTTCCTCGCCGCCCTGACGCTGTGTCTTGCCGTCGCCGGCTCGGCCCAGGCTCAGAACCTCCACATCGGCCCCCCCACGAGCGCGATCTCCCAGGCGGTGAAGGTCCCGCGCGGAGCGGAGACGCTTTACGTGAGCGGGATCACGCCGCCGCCGCTGAATGCCGGGGCGCCGGCCGGCACGCCGGTCGAGTTCGGCGACACGAAGACCCAGACCCTGGGCATCTTCCGTCGGATGGAGGAAATCCTGAAGGCGCAGGGCTATGGCTTCGGCGACGTGGTGATGATGCGCGTCTACCTGACCGGCGATCCGGCCAAGGGCGGGCGGATGGATTTCGCCGGAATGATGGAGGCCTATAGCCAGTACTTCGGCACCGCGGCCCAGCCCAACAAGCCCGCCCGGGCCACCGTGCAGGTGGCGGCCCTGGTCGCGCCCGGCATGCTCGCCGAGATCGAGGTGCAGGCCGCCAGGCCGTGACGTCGCGCCGCCGCGCCTGACGCTCTTGCCCTGCAGGCCCGATACGGTTGAAGTCCGGCCGGTATCGAGGGAGTCGGCAGATGGCGTTCTGGAGCGGTGCTGAGCGGCGCGGGCGGACGGGCCTGGCCGGAGCGATGCTGGCGGCGGCTTTGCTCGCGGGGCTGGCCTCTCCGGCGGCGAGCCAGCCGGCGCCGCTGACCGGCCCGGCGATCTATGAGCTGCGCACCTACCACGCCAACCCTGGCAAGCTCGAAGCCCTGCAGGCCCGGTTCCGCAACCATACCCTGCGCCTGTTCGAAAAGGCGGGCATGACCAATGTCGCCTACTGGACCGCCGAGGAGGCCGGCGACGGCAAGGTGATATATGTCCTGGCCTATCCCAGCCGGGAGGCGCGCGAGGCCGCATGGGCCAGGTTCCGCTCCGATCCCGAGTGGCGGGCCGCCGCCGCCGCCAGCGAGGCGGATGGGAAGCTGGTGGCGAAGGTAGAGTCGGTCCTCATGCGGATGACCGACTACTCGCCGCATCCGACCACGGCCGCGGGCGTGCCGCTGCGCTAGGCCGGCTTTGGGGCAGTCTCAGGAAAGCTCCGGCGCGTCCCGCATATAGTCCCGGGTGATCGGCAAGGTGTCCGGGCGCCGGGCGATCTGGATCTGGAACACCATGTGGCCCCCGTAGCGGAAACCCATCTCCGCCGAGGCCAGGTAGAACTCCCACATCCGCCGGAACCGGGCGTCGTACAGGCCCGGGATGTCGGGGTCGGCGAGGAACCGCAGCCGCCAGTGCCGCAGGGTCTCGGCGTAGTGCAGGCGCAGGATCTCGATGTCGGTGATCCACAGGCCGGCGTCCTCGACCGCGCGGACCACTTCCGACAGGCCGGGGATATAGCCGCCGGGGAAGATGTACTTCTGGGTGAAGGCGTTGGTGACCCCGGGCCCCGACATGCGGCCGATCGCATGGATCACCGCCACCCCGTCGTCGGTCAGCAGCCGTTTGACGGTGTCGAAATAGGCCAGGAAGTTCGGCGCGCCGACATGCTCCAGCATGCCCACCGAGACGATCCGGTCGAACGGGCCGGCGACGTCGCGATAGTCGGTCAGCTCGAACCGGACACGCTCTGACAGCCCGGCCTCCTCCGCCCGCCGGCGGGCGAGCTCGATCTGTTCGGTGGACAGGGTGACGCCGGTCACGTCGGCCCCGTAGTCCGCGGCGAGCGTCATGGCCATGCCGCCCCAGCCGGAACCGATGTCCAGCACCCGCTGGCCGGGCGACAGCCGCAGCTTGCCCGCGATGTGCGCCTTCTTGGCGGCCTGGGCCTGTTCCAGCGTCATGTCAGGGCGGGCGAAATAGGCGCAGGAGTACTGCATGTCGGTGTCGAGGAAGCGGCGGTAGAGATCGTTGGAAAGATCGTAGTGGTGGGCCACGTTGCGGCGGGCCGCCGCCCGGCCGTTGGCCTGTTGCAAGCTCCGCTTGATGACCCGCTTCGCACGCTTGGCCAGCGAGCCGCGCCCCTTGGGCGCGCGACCGCCGCTTCGCCCGACGATTTCCAGCAGGTCCCAGAGAGTTCCCTGCTCCATCACCAGGTCGCCGTCCATATAGGCCTCGCCGAGGCCGAGGCTGGGATCAACCACCACCCGCCGAAGCCCCTTGCCGGTGAAGTGGATGACCACCGGCGACCCCGTTCCGTCGCCCGCCTTGTGCGTCCGCCCGCCGGCCAGCCGCACTGTCAGGTCGCCGACCTTGATCATCCGTTGAAGCAGCGGCTCAATCATGAGGCGAGCTTAGCGGTACGGCGACAGCCCGCAACCCGGCGCCGGCGGCGCGCGTGGCGCTGTCGCCTCCGGGAAACTACTTAGGGGACGTTGCGGAATTTCGGCGCGGCAGGCGGCGCGCGATCCTGCGGTCACATAAGAAGGAGCTGCATGATGACTGCGCAACAAGTCTACCTCGCCCTGGTCATCGGGTCGTTTTCCACGTTCGCCGTCGCCCTGTTCGCCGCCAGCGTCTGGTCGCGGCGGAGCTAGACGCCTTGGACGAGGACACCGCGAACAGGCGTGTAGCCACACTCGCTGACCGGTTGAGGAGGCTGGAGGCACGCGAAGCGCAACGCGCCCGGATCGCCCCGGGCGCCGCCGCGGGTGTCACTGAGCCAATGATCCGCGAGCTGGTGCACGCCTTCTACGGTCGCGTCCGCCAGGACCCCGACCTCGGGCCGGTGTTCGAGCGGGCCATCGACGACTGGGACGAGCACCTGGCCAAGCTGTGCGACTTCTGGTCGTCAGTCACCTTGATGACCGGGCGATTCAAGGGCTCGCCCATGGCGGCCCATGCGCGCCGGCAGGATATCGAGGCCTGGCATTTCGGCGTCTGGCTGGCCCTGTTCGCCGACACAGCCCGCGCGGTCTGTCCGCCAGCGGCCGCCGACCTGTTCATCGCCAAGTCGCAGATGATCGGCCAGAGCCTGCAGCTCGGCCTCGCGGTTAGCCGGGGCGAGCTGCCGCCGCTGCACAGGACCTAGCGGGGCGGGCCTGGGTTCAGGCCGATGGCCGGGTGACGATCCACGCCGCCACGCAGATCAGCAGGACCGCCACCAGCGCCGGCGCCAGTCGGCTGTCCGAGGTCAGGGCGAGGAAGGTCCAACTTGCGGCCATGGCCGCCACCGCGGTCACCTTGGCCTTCACCGGGATCGCGCCCCGTTCCTCCCAGTCGCGGATCATGGGGCCGAACCTTGAATGGTTGCGCAGCCGTTCAGCCAGCCCCGGCGAGCCGCGCGCGAAAGCCCACAGGGCGACCAGCAGGAACACCGTCGTCGGCATCAGGGGCAGCACCGCCCCGATGGCCGCCAGGCCCACCGCGACCACGCCGACGATGCGGAACAGCAGGACCCGCGGGGTCAGTCGCGGACCGTCCGAGTCGTCCGGAGGTGTCTGTGGCGCTGGCGGCAAAGGGCTCCCCTGAGGCGACGCGCAACCTAGGCTGCGCGGCCCCCTGGCGTCGATATCGCTTGGATCGCGCGGTTCAACTGCGGGCGAGAAGCACCATCCGCACCAGTTCGCTCAGGCCATGGGCGCCGGTCTTGGACATGACGTTTGCACGGTAGACCTCGACCGTCCTGGGGCTGATGCCCAGTTCGAACGCGATGACCTTGTTCAGCTTGCCGTCCACCACGCCCTGCAGCACTTCCTGCTCGCGGGGCGACAGGCCTTCGAAGATGCTGCGCAGGCGCTGCTTTTCCGCTCCGTCCTCGTCGGAGCGAGCCCCGTCCGCCAGCGCGCTGCGGATCGCCCGCAGCAGGGTCTCCTCTTCGAACGGCTTTTCCAGGAAGTCCGCCACCCCGGCCTTCATGGCCTCCACCGCCAGGGGCACGTCGCCATGCCCGGTGATGACGATCATCGGATGGGGCACGCCGCGGGCCTTGAGCTGACGCACCAGGTCCAGGCCGCTCATCTGCGGCATGCGCACGTCGGTGACGATGCAGCCCGGCTCCAGAGTCTCGACGTGCTCCAGGAACTCGATCGCCGACTCATAGGTGCGCGTCGGCATGGCGGCGGCGTCGAGCAGGAAGGAGAGGGAGTCCCGCATCGCCTCGTCGTCGTCGATGATGTGAACCACAGCTTCAGCCATGCTGTTCAAGGTCCTCCTCGCGCACGCCCCGCAAAGTGAAGCGGAAGATAGTGCCGCCGCCGGGATTCGGTTCAACCCAGATGCGCCCCCCGTGCGCCTCGATGATGGTCCGGCAGATCGACAGGCCGACCCCCATGCCGTGGACCTTGGTGCTGACGAACGGCTGGAACAGCTTGTCGGCGATCTCCGGGGCGATCCCCGGCCCGGTGTCGGCCACGGCGATTTCCACCATGTCGTCGTCGACAGGGCCGGCGGAAACGATGAGCTCCCGCTGCGGCGCGTCCTCCATGGCGTCGATGGAGTTGCGCATCAGGTTGAGCACGACCTGCTGGATCTGCACCTTGTCGGCCAGCACGAGGTCCAGCTCCCGGTCGACGCTGAACCGGAGGCGCACGCCGCGCTCGCGGGCGCCGATCATGGCCAGGGCGCCCGCCTCTTCCAGCAGTTTCGAGACGCTTTCGATGCGGCGGTCGGCCTCGCCCTTGGCGACGAAGTCGCGCAGGCGGCGGATGATCTGGCCGGCCCGCAAGGCCTGGTCGGCCGCCTTGGCCATCGCCCCCTTGATCCGCTCGCGATCCGGCTCGTCGGCATCGAGCAGCCGCTCGGACCCCTTCATGTAGTTGGCGATGGCCGCCAGCGGCTGGTTCAGTTCGTGCGCCAGGGCCGAGGCCATCTCGCCCATCGCCGTCAGCCGCGAGACGTGGACCAGTTCCGACTGCAGGTCCTGCATCCGGCGTTCGGTGGACTGCCGCTCGGTCAGGTCGCGGACGAAGCCGGTGAAATAGCGCCGGTCGCCGCCCCGCATCTCGCCGACGGCGAGCTCCATCGGAAATGTTGACCCGTCCTTGCGCTCGCCGACCACCACGCGGCCGATGCCGATGATGCGCCGCTCGCCCGTCCGCAGGTAGCGTTCGATGTAGCCGTCGTGCTGGGAACGGTAGGGCTCGGGCATCAGCATCGAGACGTTGAGGCCGACCGCCTCGGCCGCGCTCCAGCCGAACTGCCGCTCCGCGGCGGCGCTGAACGACTGCATGACCCCGCGGTCGTCGATGACGATCATGGCGTCCTGGACGGTGTCGAGGATGGACTGCAGGTGGGCTTCCCGCTCCGCCAGATGTTCGAGCGCGACCGAGGCCTCGGCGCTGCGCTCCTTCATCCGCTGGCCCGCCAGGCCGATGGCCGGACCGAGCAGCAGGAACAGCAGGGCTTCGATGAGGTTGGTTGGCGCCTTGGCCAGGGCCGCGCCCGCGAACACCAGGCTCGCAGCCAGGCCCAGCGCCGTGGCCAGCAGGGCCGGGCCCATCCCGCCCAGCGCGCCGCCCAGGATGACCGCCGGCATGTAGACCATGAACAGGGTGCGCTGCTGGAAGATCGGCTCCAGCGCCAAGCCTACCGCGAAGCAGGCCGCTGCTGCGGCGATCGCGGCGAGATAGGCAAAGCCCGCGCGGGTCGCGGGTCGCTTCGCGGACGAACCTGCTGAAGGCTGCATGGCGACTGGGGTAGAGGCCGACCGGGGACATTTCAAGCGCCGCCGGACCAGGGTTCGTAGCCCTCCGGAGGGGACGGGCGCGGAGATGCTGTTAAGCTGGCGCGTTTATCGGGGAGGCGGCATGCGGCGCACGATCATCCTTTTCGCCCTGGCAGGGCTCCTGGGCGGCTGTGCGACATCGGCCGCCGGCGTGGCGGAGCCCGCCGGCTCTGCCGTCGACCGGGGACGCTTCGTCGCCCTGCGCTCCTGCGCCGGTTGCCATGCCGTCGGCGGCGCCGACGTCAGTCCCAACCATATTGCGCCGCCGTTCTCTCTCGTGCGGATGAAGCATGACGAGGCGGGGCTGCGCCGCCTGCTGGCCGACATCTCGCGCAACGGCCACTACGAGATGCCGCCGATCTACATGACCGAGGACGAGATCCGCGACGTCAGCGCCTACATCCAGACCGTCGAGCCGGAACCGGAGACCCACCCGGGACTGTCGCGGACGATCGCGCGGCTGGTCCGCGGCCCCGCCGCATAGCCTGGCCTACGTAGCCCTACCTAGGGGCGGCTCCCGAATATTCGGGCCGGTGGGCGAGGCGTATTGATCGTCTCAGTTCAGACGCCCCTGCCGGGCGCCAGCCGCGAGAGCGATCAGATGTCCCCAGCCATTGACCTCACCGTCCACCACCGTCCCCAGGGCGCTTCCGACCGCGTCGCCTATGGTTTCGTGAAGCTGCTGCGCTTCTGCGCCGACACCTTCTTCGCGAAGCGCTACGGCCACCGCGCGGTGGTGCTGGAGACGGTCGCCGCCGTTCCGGGAATGGTCGGCGCCACGCTCAACCACCTGAAATGCCTTCGCCGGATGGAGGACGACAAGGGGTGGATCAAGACGCTCATGGACGAGGCCGAGAACGAGCGCATGCACCTGATGACCTTCATCGAGGTCGCCAAGCCCACCCTGTTCGAACGGTTCGTGGTGGTGGCCGCCCAGTGGGTCTTCTACCTGTTCTTCTTCGGCCTCTACCTGATCTCCCCGAAGACCGCGCACCGGGTGGTCGGCTACTTCGAGGAAGAGGCGGTGATCAGCTACACCCACTACCTCGCTGAGATCGACGAGGGGCGGTCCCCGAACGTGCCGGCCCCTGAACTGGCCAGGCGCTATTGGAGCCTGCCGAGCACCGCCACCCTGCGCGACGTCGTCGAGGTGGTGCGGGCCGACGAGGCGCACCACCGGGACGTGAACCACGGCTTCGCCAACGAACTGGTCGGCCTGCCGGTGGCCGAGGCCGCCCCGTGCCCGCCGCATGTGGCCCTGGAGCCGCATTGGAAGGCCGCCGCCTGACCGGTGGACGACCGTGGGCCGCGAGCGGACGTTCAGCACCGCTCGCGGGTCACTGTTTCATGGGCGGGCAGGTTGACCCCGCCGTCTTTTCGATCCTGGAAAGGTGTGGCTCGGCGCCGCATTTGACGCAGGGTTGCCTTGTGATCGAGCGGCGCTCAATTGCCGCCGTTGTGCGGGCCGGCGTTCTTACTGGCCGGGCCGCACGGGAGTGGGGGGTAGATGGACGAGGCCGAAGCTTACAGGTTGTTCCGGATTTCGGCCGGCTTCGTCCTCGATCAGGTGCGGGTGGGGCGCTGGGGTCACGATTTCATCGACGGCCTGATCATGACCGCCATCACCCAGGCCAATGTCGCGCCGATCACCAGCGACCCCGTGCTTCAGCGGCGGTACGCGGCCTACGGCGATCCGCCGCCCGACGAGCTCCGCCGCCCCATCAGCGTCCACGCCACGGCCCACTCGCTGGGACTGCCCTATGAGACGGTGCGGCGGCGGGTGATGGCCCGCTCCAGGGTCGGCGCCTACCGGGTCGCGCAGGACGGCGTCATCGTGCCGGGGGCCACGCTCGTGGCGCTGGCGCACAAGCGGCTGCTCGAACAGGCCTATGAGCGGCTACGGGCGTTATACCTGCGCCTGTGCGCCCAGGGGCTCCTGGAGGAGGCGACGGTCTCGGTCGAGCCGCCCTTCGACGCGCCGCCTCTGCGCTTGGCGGTGCGTGTCGCGGGAGACTACCTCCTGCGCTACGCGGACGAGCTTCGGGTCTATATCGAGGATCTGCCGTGCGCGATGATCTGGCTGGAGACCTTCCGGCATAACCGGGAGCACTGGCCTGACCATGCCCCGGCCGGGGGCGACAGCGACCTGCGCGGCGCGCGGGTGGCGCAGTTGTCCAGCCGCCTCGGGCTGCCCGCCGAAACCGTTCGGCGGCGCGTGGTCCAGCTCGTGGCGCAGGGCGCTTGCGAGTGGGCCGGCCCCGGGTTGATCGTGTCCACCGCCTCGCTGGCCCGGCCGGAATGCCAAAGGATGATCCGGCGCACCGGCATCGACCTCGTGCGGATGTACGCCTCGCTCGGAAACCTCGGGGTCATCGCCGCCTGGCGGGCCGAGGACGAGCCCCACCTCGCCCGCGCCGGCTGACTTCAAGGGCGGCAACGCCCAGGCGGGTCGAAAAACCTGCCGCGATGACCTAAATGGCCGGACGGCGCCGCCGCGCCGCACCCAAGTCGAGATCGCGAGGCCGTGAAAGACATCCCGCCCCACAGACTCTCCGTCGCCCCCATGATGGACTGGACCGACAGGCACTGTCGGGTGTTGCACCGGACGCTGTCGTCGCGGGCGCAGCTCTATACGGAGATGCTGACCACCGGCGCGATCCTGCACGGCGACCGGGCGCGGCTGCTCGCCTTCGATCCGGCCGAGCATCCGGTGGTGCTGCAGCTCGGCGGCTCCGATCCCGCCGACCTCGCCGCGGCGGCGCGGATCGGCGAAGCGGAGGGCTATGACGAGATCAATCTCAATGTCGGTTGTCCTTCGGACCGGGTGCAGTCCGGCCGGTTCGGCGCCTGCCTGATGCGCGAGCCGGCGCTGGTCGCCGAATGCATGGCCGCCATCGGCGCGGCGGTGAAGATTCCGGCGACGGTTAAGTGCCGCATCGGCGTCGACGACCAGGACCCTGAAGAGAGCCTCTTCACGCTCGTCGAGCTCTGCGCGGCCGCCGGAGTGGGCCATTTCGTGGTGCATGCGCGCAAGGCCTGGCTGAAGGGCCTGTCGCCGAAGGAGAACCGCGACGTGCCGCCGCTGGACTACGGCCTGGTCTACCGGCTGAAACGCGCGCGGCCGGACCTGACCATCTCGATCAACGGCGGCGTCGCCTCGCTGGACGAAGCGCTGGCGCACCTGGAGCATGTGGACGGGGTGATGCTGGGCCGGGCCGCCTATCACGAGCCCGGCATCCTCGGTGAGGTGGACGGGCGGATATTCGGACGCGGCGAGCGGGTCGATCCGTTCGAGGCCGTCGCCCGCTACAGGGACTATGTGGCCCACGAACTCGCGCGTGGCGCCCACCTGGCGGCCCTCACTCGACATATGCTGGGCCTGTTCCACGGTGTCCCCGGCGCCCGGTCCTGGCGGCGGATCCTGACGGTCGAGGGCGTCAAGCCGGGCGCCGGGCTGGAGGTTATCGATGCGGCCCTGGCGGCGGTGTCAGGGCTGCAGGAACAGCGCGTGGCGCGTCGCCTCGAAGCTGGAGAGGCGGCCTAGGTAGGTCATGCCCAGCAGCGAGGTGTCCAGGCCCCGCTCGATGACCAGGGCGTCGACGTCTTGCAGCCGGGCGCCGGCGACCGACACCGACTCCAGCTCCACCGACGCGGCGCGCGCCGGGCCGGCGGCGGTGACGACGGTGTGGCCATAGGTCAGCCGGGCCGGGTCCAGGCCCAGCCGCCGGGCGTCGCGCGGGGTCAGGGCCACGGCGGTGGCGCCCGTATCGACCAGGAAACGCACGGGCCGGCCGTTGACCTCGCCGTCGGCCCAGTAGTGGCCGTCGCTGGCCTTCATGACCGCGCCGCGCTCCGCCGCGGGCCCGGCGCGGGCGATGGACGGCAGCGG
>JAEYTM010000116.1 GCA_023434015.1 Pseudomonadota bacterium
TCGCTCAACTCATAGGACATCAGTCCGCTGACGCCGCGGACCACCCGGTCGATACCGAGCTCCAGGCCGCCGAGGAAGTTCGGCGCCGCGGCCAGGGCGGCGGCGGTCCCCGGGTCCCGGCTGGCCACGCCCCGCCCGGTGCCCGGGTCGGTCGGCGACAGGCTGTTGGCCTTGAAGGCCGTGCCGGTCGGCGTGTCCGACTGGTAGTTCAGCAGCAGATCGGCGTTGAACCGGTCGTTGGGCGCATAGTTGAAGGCCCCGCGAAAGGCGGTGGTGTGCTGCGATCCGAAGGCCGGGCCGCCCAGAGCGTTCTCCACATGGCCGTCGCGGCTGCGATGGCGGGCGGACAGGCGCAGGGCCGCCATTTCACCAAGCGGCAGGTTCATAGCGGCCTCCGCGACGAAGGCGTCGTAGTCACCCGCCTCGACCTTGCCGTAGCCGCTGAAGCCGTCGGCGGCGCTGGCCTTCTTCTGGATGATGTTGACGCCGCCGATCAGGGCGCCGCGGCCGAACAGGGTCGACTGCGGCCCCTTGGCCACCTCGACGCGCTCCAGGTCGAACAGCTCGACGTAGGAGCCCTGAGCCTTGGAGATCGAAACCCCGTCCTGGAACACCGAGACCCGCGGCTCGGCGAAGGAGGCCATGGAGTCCGAGGTGATGCCACGCATCACGAAGCCCGGATTGTTCGGGGACTGATCCTGCACCTCGAAGCCGGGCGTGAACAGCGACAGGTCGGCGAAATCCTGGACGCCAAGTTCGGCGAGCCGATCCGCGCCATAGGCGGTCAGGGCGATCGGCACGTCGATCGCCTGTTGCTGCTGCTTTTGCGCGGTGACGACGATCTCGGCGATCGCGGTCGCTTCCTGGGCGCGGGCTGCGGACGCGCCGAACGTGAATGCGAAGGCGCTCGCAGCGGCCAGCAGCCGCGTCCGTGAACCGATCATCTGATGTTTTATCCCCTTAGCGCCGACTCAACCGGCGGTCGCGCTTAAACGGCCCTTAGCCGCGATTCGCAAACAAGCGGTGAAGGGGGCTAGACCCGCCCGGTCACCGGAACCAGGGCGCCGGTGGTAGAACCCGCCCTCACGCTGGCGAGGAACAGGATCACTTCCGCCAGGTCGTCGGGCGCAACCCAGGCGGCGAAGTCGGCCTCAGGCATGTCGGCGCGGTTGGCCGGCGTGTCGATGATCGAAGGCAGCACCGCGTTGACGGTGACGCCGTCCGCCTTCAGCTCCTCGGCCAGCGCCTCTGTCAGGCGGTGGACCCCGGCCTTGGAGGCGGCGTAAGGCCCCATGCCGGCGGCCGCCCTCACCGCCGCATTCGCCCCGACGTTGACGATGCGGCCGGCGGCGCTGGCCTTCAGGTGCGGGATGGCGGCCCGGCTGGCGTTCACCGCCGTCTGCAGGTTGGCCAGGAACATCTTCCGCCAGGTCCCGGAGCCGCCTTCCTCCACCGGCTCCCAGCGGAAACCGCCGGCGATGTTGAGCAGGACATCCAGCCCGCCGAAATGCCCGGCAGCCTCTCCGATGGCGCGGTCGGCGGCGGCGGCGTCGCTGAGGTCCACCCCGCCGCGCAGCAGAACATCGTCGCCAAGCGCGGCCATCAGCTCCGCCGGCGTGTCGCGGGCGAAATCGATCAGGGCCAGCCGCGCGCCCTGGGCGGCCGCGGCGCGGGCCACCGCCTGCCCGAGAACGCCGAACGCGCCGGTGATGGCGAAGACCCGTCCGCCCATGCCTGCTCCCTAAAGCCGCTCGACGATGGTGACGTTGGCCATGCCGCCGCCTTCGCACATCGTCTGCAGACCCCACTTCTTGCCACGCGCCTTGAGCGCATGCACCATGGTCGTCATCAACTTGGTCCCGGACGCGCCCAGCGGATGGCCTAGGGCGATGGCTCCACCGTTGACGTTCAGCTTCTCCGGGTCGGCGCCGGTGGCCTGCAGCCAGGCGACCGGCACCGAAGCGAAGGCCTCATTGACCTCGAAGAGATCGATGTCGTCGATCGACATGCCGGCCTTCTTCAAGGCCCGCTCGGTGGCCGGCAGCGGCGCCTCCAGCATGATCACGGGGTCATGACCGAGGATCGACAGGTGATGGATGCGGGCCAGCGGGGTCAGGCCGTAGTCCTTCAGCGCCGCCGCCGACACGACCATCACCCCGGACGCGCCGTCGCAGATCTGGCTTGAGGTGGCCGCGGTGATCCGTCCGCCCTCGCGCAGCAGCTTCACCGCCCCCATGCCCTCAAGGCTGGAATCGTAGCGGATGCCCTCGTCGGCGTCGTGCGAGAGGACGGCGCCCTCGGCGTCCTTGCCCTCAATGACCACGATTTCGTCCCGGAAGGCCCCGGCCTGGGTCGCGGCGATGGCGCGCTGGTGACTGCGGTAGCCGAACTCGTCGAGCTGTTCGCGGGTCAGGCCATATTTCTCGGCCATCATTTCGGCGCCCATGAACTGACTGAACTGGATGTTGGGGTAGCGGGCCTGCATGTTCGGGCTCATCGGCAGGCCGAAGCCTTCCTTGGCCGGCAGGGCGACCGACAGGCCCATGGGCACGCGGGTCATGCTCTCGACGCCGCCGGCGATGACCACGTCCATGGTTCCGCTCATCACCGCCTGGGCGGCGAACTGCAGCGCCTGCTGCGAGGAACCGCACTGACGGTCGATGGAGGTCGCCGGCACGCTCTCCGGCAGCTTCGAGGCAAGGACGGCGTTGCGCGCGATGTTGGTGGCCTGCTCGCCCACCTGCATGACGCAGCCCATGACCACGTCGTCGATGCGGGTCGGGTCGACACCCGTGCGGGCCACCAGCTCGTCCAGCACCACCGCGCCGAGATCCGCCGGATGCCACTCGCGCAGCCGGCCGCCCTTGCGTCCGCCCGCGGTCCGCGTCGCCGCCACGATATAGGCCTCGGCCATCTGTTCGCTCCCTTGTCCCGTGCGCGGCTCAGCGCGCTTCGAACAGATGTATGGAGGCGCCGCAGGGGAAGACAACGCCCTGGGGACCGGCGCGCCCCGTCAGGCGGCGAAGACGGTCTTTACTATGGCTTCGAGCGCCGCCGCATCGACGGCGTCGAAGGCGGCCGGCCTTTCGGAATCCACGTCCAGAACCGCGATCAGGCGGCCGGCGCCATCGAACACCGGCACCACGATCTCGCTGGCCGAACGGCTGTCGCAGGCGATGTGGCCGGGGAAGGCGTGGACGTCCTCAACAAGCTGGGTGCGGCCCGTCGCGGCAGCGGTTCCGCAAACCCCGCGCCCGAAGGCGATCCGCAAGCAGCCCAATGTGCCCTGGTAGGGTCCGACCACCAGTTCGTCAGGTTTCTGCGGATCGACGACGTAGAAGCCGGTCCAGAAATAGTGGTCGAAGCTGGCGGCCAGCATGGCGGCGACCGTGGCCATGCGGGCGGTGAAGTTCCCCTCCCCCTCCAGGACGGCGGCGATCTGCTCGGCCACGGCGGCGTACCGCTCCGCCTTGGAGCCGGTGAGGACCAGGTCGTTGAAAGCTTCGGCCATGCGGCCGGTTTACCCCTCCGCGGGTCGGCGGTCACGCGGCTGCGCGCTGGCCGGTCCTGCGCCGCACGGTCGCCTCGAGCCGGACCAGGGCCGCGGCCCTGGACTCATCGCGGTCCGGCGAAGCCAGCAGGGTGCGGATCGCTTCGAAGTGCAGGGCGAGGATCGCCGCCTCGCACCGCTGCGGGGCGCCGCCGGCGGCCTCAACATAGTCCCCCAGAAGGCCGGAGGCGCGCTCGACCGCGACGTCGCGGATCTGGCGGGCGCGGAACCGCGTGTGCTGCATCACCCGCTGGACCATTTTCAGGGTGTCCCGGTCGAGCCCGCCGCGGGCGGCGATCAGGGCGGCGAGGGCTTCCAGCTCGACCCCGATGGTCTCGCGTGTGGCGGCCCGCTCGTCGGCGTCCACCACCTCGGCCGGGTCCCCCGTCCGTCGCAACGGTCCCGAATAGCTCAGCTCCACCCGCCGGCGACGGTCGGGCCCGATATAGGCGTCACTGACGATGAACGGCCGGGGCCGGGTCAGCACCAGCTCGATGCGCGACAGCAGGGCGGCGGGCGTGAACGGCTTGATGACGAACTCGTTCACGCCAGCGCGGCGGGCGATCTCCACGTCACGCTCGCTGCGGTGTCCGGTGACGATGATAACCGGCACCTGCGGGTCGGGGACCTGCGGGTCGCGATCGATCGCGGCCCGACGGATCGAACGGGTCAACTCCAAGCCGCCCATGACCGGCATGCTCCAGTCCGAGAAGACGATGTCCGGGCGCCAACGGCTCAGCATCTCGCGGGCGCGGATGCCGTCGCCGACGGTCTCGACCTGGCCGACGCCGCCGGCCCGCAGAACGTCGCCGATCAGGCGCTGGACGTTGGCGTTGTCGTCGACCACCAGCACCTTGAGGCTCGAAAGCTGGTGCGGCCGCACATTGGCGCGGGGCAGGTTCTGACGCGGCATGGGGCTCCACTCACGACCGGAAACCGCAACCTGGCAGATCGCGGTTGAGGAGCCGTTTATGCACCGCCGAATTCAGGCCGCGCCGTCCTCGTCGGGCTCCTCGGCGATCGCCTCGGCCACCAGCTTGCGCCAGACCGGATCGGCCTCGTCGACGAGGTCAACGTCGTCCAGCAGGGCGACGGCCCCGCCACCGTCCGGCAGGATCAGGCCCAGCACCTCCATGGTGTCGCCGTCGTCGGTGTCGTGGACTTCGGCCTGCACGGCGACCGCGCCCTGCTCGCCGTCCTCGCTCCACCAGATCACCGGCTGGGGCAACTGCATGTCGATGGGCCGGGCGTTGCTGGTGTCCGCCAGGGCGAAGATGGCGGCGCGCGCCTGGACATCCTCTAGCGTGGCGATCGCGCCGGTGAAGGCCGTCAGCCGCATCCAGTCGTCCGCATCGAAGCCGCCGCCGTCCGCATCCTCGATGTCTTCCATGGTCACGCTCCTGGCGACCGCGACTCATTCCGCGGCCCGACCGTCACCTTGCCAGCCCCGCCGCGCAGGCGGCAGGGCCAATCGCCCCGCATCGCCGACGCGGGGCGGGCGGAAGGCCTCAGAGCTCCAGGCGCAGGCCGATCCGGAAGGTCCGGCCGACGGTGTCGTAGAGGTTACGGTTGGTCTGCGGATAGCCGACGGTATTCTCGGCTCCCAGCCCGCCCGGGTTTCCCAGCATCACCGGATCGGTGTTGAACAGATTTTTCACCGACAGGAACGCCTGGCCATCCACCTGGCCAGCAGTGAAGCTGTAGGTGGCCGATACGTCGACGTAGACCTCGCCCTCGATGCTGTTGTCGTTGATCGTGAAATAGGGCGCGACGCTGGCCGGGCAGCCGGTCAGGCATTCGGTGTAGGCGTTGCTGACCACCCCGTCGCTGACCCCACGCGCGGTCACGTTGAAGCTGAACGGATCGAGGTCGTACATCGCCGACAGCCGGTACACCCAGTCGGGCGTCGAGCTGGTGTTCGCCCCCGCCTGATCGATGGCGGTGACCCCGTCGTCGGTGACGTTCTCGATGTAGTGGGTGAACATGCCCCGCAGGGTCAGCGATCCGGCGCCCCAGGACACCAGGCTGTCGAGGTCGGTCCGGTAGGAGACCTCGATGTCGAGGCCCTTGGCGGTCATGCTGTTCAGGTTGTCGTAGAACAGGTCGATGGTCTGCAGGGTGGTCCCGGCGAACTTCAAGTTGTCGCAATAGGCCTGGACGCCCTGCAGGTAGCAGTAGTCGGCGGTCTGCTGGGCCGACACGAAGCTGATCACCCCGTCGACCTTGATGTCGTAGTAGTCGATCGAGGCCTGGACGCCGGGAAGGAAGCGCGGCGACAGCACCACGCCGCCCCCGAAGCCGTCGGCGACTTCCGGCGCCACTGTCGGGTTGCCCTGCAGGTTCTGCACGAAGGCCACCGAACTCCCGTTGATGTTCACCGAGTTGGAGCGGGCGGTGCCGGAGTCGTAAAGCTCGCTCATGTTCGCCGCGCGGATATCGCGCGACGCCGAGGCGCGCAGCATCACGTCCTCGATCGGCTTGTAGGTCAGGCCCGCCTTCCAGGTCTCCACGGTGCCCGAGGTGCTGTAGTCGGTGACCCGGAAGGCGCCGTTGAAGTCCATGCCGGTGAACAGCGGCACGAGGGCTTCGAGGTAGGCTTCCTTGACGTTGTACTCGCCCTCGGTGACCCGGAAGTTTCCGTACTTCCAGTTGGACTGGTACTGGGCCTCGACGAAGCCGCCCATCTTCTCCTTGCGGTACTCCGCGCCTGCCGCGAGCGAGATCGGCCCGGCCCACCCCTCGATGCTGTTGGTCGTCACATTGAAGGCGGCGACGTCCTGGGTGAACGCCTGGTCGCGGTAGGGCTCGCCCAGCACGTAATCCAGCGCCGCCTGGCTGGCGACGCCGTGACCGAAGCGGTTCAGCGGCACGCAGCCGTTGGTCGGGGCGCTCAGGGTCGAGCGGCAGACGATCTGGCCGCCCGGCCCGAAGACCGCGTCGGTGGCCAGCGCCAACCGCTGGTTCTGCCAGGTGGGCGTCAACTGCTCGTGGGTCTTGGTCTTGCCGTGCTGGTAGTAGGCGTCCCAGGTCAGGTCGAGCCCGAAGGCGCCGAAGTCCCCGTCGGCGCCGACGACATAGCGCTCGGTCTCCCGCTCCATGGCGCTGCCCGACGCAGGCATGTCGATGTTGCTGGTGCCCATCTGGAAGGAGGTGACGCCGGCAGCGACCATCTGCGCCCGGACCGAGGCCGGCAGGAAGGCGTTGTCGCGCTGGATGACGATGCCGGTCTGCGTCGGGGAGATGTAGTAGCTGAGCCCCTCGTACTTGGCGTAGGAGGCCTGGGCGAAGACATTCAGGCTGGGGGTCAGCTCATAGCTGACCCGGCCGAAGAAGCTGTCGCGGTCCTCCTCCGGAATCAGAGTGTTGGTGCCGACCATCCCTGACGAGGCGTAGTCCCAGTCGCCGCCGACCATCCACTGGCCGGAGACCTGGCCGTAGGCGAGTTGGTTGACGGCGCCGTTGACCCCGAAATAGGCGCCGCGAAGCGGGCCGGAAGTGATCAGGCCGCCCGGCGTATAGGCCGAGATCCCGACCTGGTCGGTGAAGATGTAGAATGGCGCGCCGGCCGTGGTGACCGGGTTGCGGATGGCGAAGTGGCCGCCCCGGTTCCAGTCGCGGTCGATGGTCTGCACGCCGTCCTGATGGACCCGTTCGGCGCTGAACAGCGCATGCCCCCGACCGTCCGAAAAGGCCCCGCCAGCGGTGACGTTGAACTTCCAGTTCTGACCGTCGCCATAGGTCGTCTCGCCGTATTCCAGCGAGCTTTTGACCCCCGCGTAGTCCTTGTCGAGGATGAAGTTGACCACCCCGCCGATGGCGTCGGAGCCATAGGCGGAGGACGCCCCGCCGGTCACCACCTCCACCCGCTCTATCAGCGACTGGGGGAAGGTGTTGGTGTCGACCTGACCGGTCGCTGCCGAGACCACCGAGCGCTGGCCGTCGAACAGCACCAATGTGCGGCCGGTGCCGAGCGAGCGCAGGTTCAGGGCGCTGATGCCGGCGGCGCCGTTGCTCAAGCTGCCCGAGGAGTTGGCGGCGGTGGTGCTGCCGGCCACGGACGGCAGGGTGTTGACGAAGTCGGCGATATTGGCCGGCGAGGTGGCGGCGATCTCCGCCGCGCCCAGCACGTTGACCGGCGTCGGGGCGTCATAACCATCGCGCACGATGCGCGACCCGGTGACGGTGACCTCCTCAAGTTCGCCTACGGCGTCCTGGGCGAAGGCGGCCGGAGCGCAGGCCATCACCGCGGCGACGCTCACGGTGGCCAGCGCGCAGCGTCGAACATCGAACGGGACCTGGAAAGCTTGTAGCAGTTTCATGTCGTTCCTCGGCTTGGTGTTCGTGAAGACGAGTGAATGGACGCCGCCACACCGCTCGCCGGGTCTGTCGCCAGAAGCGAAGACGCGGCTCCTCCGGAGCGTTGGACCTCAGATCACCGCCTGACGTTTTCCGTTACTTCCACCGTCCGGCCGGCCCGCAGGCCGCCCAGCCGCACTGCTCGATTCCGCCCCGCACGTCGCAAAGCAGCCTTGCGGCGCGACCTGGATGTTCACGTCCCCACGCCCGCCTGCCGGCGAGCATAATTTTGACGCGACGGACAATTTGTGGATTTCAGTACAGGTCCGCAGCCGTCGAGTTCGTTTCTTAGACTCGACCTCACCAAGTTAGCTCGATTGAAAGGAAACACTTGCGATAGCGGAAAATCAGCGTGGATATTCGGACTCTGCCATGGTTTTAGGCATGAAAACGGAGGACCAATGTCGAAAACCGATCAGATTGAGCTGGATGCCGTCGATTACCGCATCCTCATGGAGCTCTGTTCGGACGGACGCGCCTCCGACGTCAGCCTCGGCGAGAAGATCAACCTCTCCAGCACGGCGGTGGCCCGGCGGCGCAAGATCCTGGAGGAGCGCCAGGCGGTGCTCAGCTATTCGGCCAACCTCAACATGCCGATGCTGGGCTACAGCGTGGTGGTGTTCGTCGCCATCGAGTTGAGCTCCCAGGCCGAGAAGGCGCTGAACGAGTTCGAGCGCGAGGTGGTGAAGTGCCCCTCGGTCTCCTATTGCGGCTTCGTCTCAGGCGACACCGACTTCCTGATCATGCTGAACGTCGCCTCGTTCGAGGATTACGACCGGGTCTATCGCAGTGAACTGTCGACCCTGCCCCACGTCTCGCGCATCCGCTCCAGCTTCGTGATGCGCGAGGTGGCCCGGCGCGGAACGCCGCCGATCGTGTTTCAGGACAAGGCCTGAGCCCCAACGCAAGACGGGGAGGCGCTGGGCCTCCCCGTCAGGGTCACGACAAAGAGCTTCGGGTTCGCCGCGGCTACTTGGCAGGCGGATTGGGGTAGTTGACGCCGAGCTGCTCAAGATAGGATTTGTGTTTCTTCGGGTCGTAGTAGAACGGCTCCATCTTCGGTCGCATCTGAGCCATGATCTCGGCGTTCAGGTGAATGCCCGGCCGGTCGGCGGCGGTCAGCACCGGATCGTACTTCTGGTCCTTCAGCTGGACGTTCTGGAAATAGTCCTTGGCGGCCGCGACCAGCTCCGGCGTGGTCATCAGGTCGAGCACCGTCAGAGCCACCGCCTTGGCGCCGACAACCGCGCCCTTGTGGGCGATGGGGGTGGCCATCGCCATGGCGGCGGTGACGTTGTGGCCGATGGCGTTGGGCACGTTCGACGGGAACCGCACGGTGATGGTCGGCACCGTCCACATGATGTCGCCGATGTCGTCCGACCCGCCGCCCATCGAGGGACCGCGGCCTTCCGGCGTCGACAGCGGCGCAACCTCGGTCGCGAGCGGCTCGATCTTGAACTTCTGGGTCTCCTGAAGCGAACGGGCGAAAGCCTGGTCGGCCGCGCTCCACTGCGGCATGCCGACCTTCTGGATGTTGGCGTAGGCGGCCTCGGCCAGGGGCTTGTTTCCGTAGTTGGGGGCAGCGTAGCCGAGCAGCCGGCGCTCGACCGTGGTGTCGGTCGCCGCCGCCGCCGCCTCGGAGATCTTGTTGCCGAGTTCGTAGAGGTTGCGGATGCCGTCGAAGCTGTTCTCGCGGAAATAGTACCAGACGGTCGCCGTGCCCGGGACGATGTTGGGCTGGCCGCCGCCATTGGTGATCACATAGTGCGAGCGCTGGGTCAGCGGCAGGTGTTCGCGCCGCATGTTCCAGGCCGTGTTCATCAGCTCGACCCCGTCCAGGGCGCTGCGGCCGGCCCAGGGCGCCCCGGCGGCGTGGGAGGTCTTGCCGCTGAAGGTGTATTCCACCGACACCATGCCGTTGTTGCCCGCCGGCCCCCAGCCGGTGGAGAAGTCGCGGCTGACGTGGGCGAAGATCGAGGCGTCGACGTCCTTGAACAGTCCGTCGCGGACGTAGAAGGCCTTGGTGGCCAGCAGTTCCTCGGCGACCCCCGGCCACAGCATCAGCCGCCCCGGGATCTTGTTCTTCTGCATGACGTCCCTGGCCGCCAGCGCGGCCACGACCATCATCGGCATGCCGGCGTTGTGGCCCTCGCCGTGTCCCGGCGCGCCAGGGACCTGGGGCCGGATGTTCGGGTCGCCCGGCGTCTGCGAGAGGGCCAGCAGGGCGTCGATGTCGCTGCCGAGGGCGATCAGCGGCCCGCCGGAACCCCAGGTGGCCGTCCAGGCCGTCGGGATGCCCGCCACGCCGCGCTCGATCTTGAAGCCGTTCTTCTCGAGGATGCCGGTGATGTATTCGGAGGTCTTGAACTCCTGGAAGCCGGGCTCGGCGAAGCTGTAGATGGAATCGACCATCTCCTGCGTCAGCTTGGTCCGAGCCTCGACGCCGGCCAGCGCCGCCTCCTGCATCGCCGGTGTCGGCGCCGCCTGCGCCTGGACGGCCGGCAGGGACATCGCCGTCGCCAGCAGCAGCGCGACCAGCGACTTGGTTCTTCCAGTGCTCTTCATGCAGGCCCCCAGTGTGTTGTCGAAACCCGACGCCCCAAAAGCGGGATCGGTCGCCGCTTTTATGCGCCAACGTGGTCAATGGCGCACAAAAACAAACTTCAATTCAAGTATTGATGGGGTTTTCAACCCTGCCAACCGAGTCCTCGTTGAAACCCGTCAATCAGTCGAAAATGACTGTTCTGGCGGCGTCCGGCGCCGACGAAGCATTCAGATGGCGGTCACGCGCCACGGGGAAAAGAGCCCTCAGCAGGACCTTTCAGGCCTGCGATCAGGCATGGGCGGTCGACCGCCCGCTCGTTACGGACGCCGGATTTCAAAACAAAGGGGCATGAATTCTTAGCATTCCCAATGCTACCTCCAGGTCTCCTCGCCACATCCATCCGGAAAACAGCAATCTGCACTCTGCACGTGCATAGCTGTGGTCGCGAAAAGCGTATTCGCTTATGATCTGAGCAAATGGCGACCACGCCACGCGGATCGGGAACCCGGCCGCAACAGGCGCCGCCAACGGTCCAGTTAGGGAGATACCTTTGAAGCACTATCTGATCGGCGCCTTCGCCCTGGCGATGGCACTCCCCGCCGCCGCCCAGGCCGGCAGCGACCTCACCGCGACCAACACCGTCTCGGTCCGTCATCACGACCTCGACCTCAGCCGCAGCCAGGACGCGCGCGTCATGATGCGCCGCCTCGACCGCGCCGCCCTGGCGGCCTGCGAAGCCACCGGCTTCAGCGCCCGCGCCTATCGCGAGGCGGTCCGCCGTTCGGCCTGCTACCAGCAGGGCCTCAACTCGGCCGTGGCCAGCCTGAACGCGCCGGCCGTAACCGCCCTGCACCACAAGGCCGCGACCATCTCCATCGCCTCGAACTAGCTTCCAACGAGGCGTCCGCCTTGCACGGGCGCCCGACGGCCGCGGCCCGGCGCCTCCAGGGCTCCGGGCCGTGGCTGCCGGCCCCGGCGACCGCAGCCGGCAATTGAATGCCGGACCGGTCGCGCCCGCCTCGCTTCAAAGCCGAAACTCCACCGCGCCCCTTAGCCTCGCGGGCGTTGTGAGACGCCCGTTCAAGCGACCTTGATCGAGCCGCCGCGGATG
>JAEYTM010000286.1 GCA_023434015.1 Pseudomonadota bacterium
CGCCGCAGGAGCCGCCGCCTCGACGGGCTTCGACGCGGGCTCGGCCGGCCTGGGGGCTTCCACCGGTTTGGGCGCGGGTCGGCCGGTGAGCGCGTCAAACACGCGCAGGAAGATGTTACGCATCTCGTCGGTCTCCATCAGGATTTCATGGTACGCGCCCGGAACGGTGATCAGCTCTCCCCGCGGCAGACGCCGGGCGGCGGCGGCCTGGGCCGCATTGTCGACCAGCCTGTCGTCGCCGGCCGAGACGATGGTCACGGGCACGGAGACGGCGTCCAGTCGGCCGGGTTGGGAGAGATAGGCGGTGGCGTCCAGGGCGAAGTCCAGCCACCCCCACGTCGGCGCCCCGAGCGCCAAGTCGGGCTCCGCCGCCAGCAGGCCGCAGTTGCGCTCGAACCGGCGACGGTCGTGGGTCAGGATATTGGTCTCGAAAACGTCGTCGAACGGCTTGCCGGGCTGCCCCAGCACATAACCGCCCGCGCGCCCGAACAGGACCTGCAGCCGCGCCAGCAGGCGTGCGCCCATGGGGCCGATCCGGCCGGTCGGGATGCCGAGCATAGGCGCGCTGAGCACCGCGCCGGTGAAACGCTTTTCCCCTTCCGCCAGCGCCAGCAGGGTCAGGCAGCCGCCCATCGAATGGCCGACGGCGAACCAGGGCTTTGGCAGACGCGCTTCGAAGGCGTCCAGCAGAGCGCGGAAGTCGCCGACGAAATCCTCGCGGCGCCGGGCATGCCCCCTGAGGCGGTCGGGAAGGGCGCGCGCCGACAGCCCCTGGCCGCGCCAGTCGTGGGCCAGGACGGCGAAGCCCCGGGCGAGAAAGTCGCCGATGGTCTCGTAGTACTTCTCGATGGGCTCGGTCCGGCCGCCGGACAGCACCACCGAACCGCGGGCCTTCCCGGGCGGCGTGAACAGCGCGGCGCGCAGCCGCACGCCCCCCGCGCCCTCGACCCACTCGGCCGCGCCACCCGCGGGAACCGGGGCGTCGGGCGTCGAGACGAGAGGCGCAAGCTCAGCCATGGCGCCCGTCTACACCGCCCTGGAAAACAGGGCTTGAATGGCCGGCTGAAGCTTCAGGGCGAGGCCCATGTCCGAAAGCCGCATGCGACCGGTCATGATGGCGCGCATGGGATCGAGCTCGCGCCGGCCCATGGCCGCGAGGTCCTTGCGGCTGATGGTGACCACCAGGTCGGCCGGCCGGTCCTCGTTGGTGATCGAGGCGCCCTCTATGTGGATGACGCCTTCGCCCTTCAGGTCGAGCTTGATCGAGGCGCCGAGATCGGCGTCCGAACCCGCCGCCCGGCGGATCCGATCCGTCAACTCTTCCAGCGCCGCCATGTCCCCGCCCCCGACTCGAAGGCCGAGCTTCGCTTCCACGGCGGTTGAAGTAAACCTCAGGCCGGTTTGACGAAACGCAGCGTCATGCGGTCGCTTTCGCCGATGGCGTCGTAGCGCGCGCGGTCGAACGTCGGATCCGGCGCCTCGCCGCGCGGCGAGGTGCGCGCGGTCGGCGGCAGGGTCCAGACGCCAAAGGGGTGGTCCTTGGTGTCGGCGGGATTGGCGTTGATCTCGCTGGCTTCCTGCAGGACGAAGCCCGCTTCCTGAGCCAGTTGAACGACATAGGCCTGCTGCACATAGCCGTCGGCGGCCAGAACGTCCGGCACGCCGCCAGCGTCGGCGCGGTGCTCCTCCACCCCCAGCAGGCCGCCGGGCTTCAGCGCGGCGAAGGCGTCGCGAAACGCCTTTTCGGCGATCCCCGCCGCCATCCAATTGTGCAGGTTGCGCAGGAACAGCACCAGATCGGCGGCGCCGGCCGGCGCGACCGGGCCGCTGGTCGGACCGAAAGCGGTGGTCTCGACCTTGCCGAAGACCCTGGGATTTTCCGTCAGACGGCGGTTGAAGGCTTCGACAGCAGCCGCGGCGGTGGGGTCGGTCGCTTCCAGATTGGCGAGGTAGAGCTTTCCACCGGTAGCCGCGAGGAACGGGGCGAGAATGTCGGTGTACCAGCCGGCGCCCGGCCAGAACTCGACCACCGTCTGCCCCGGCTTCAGGCCCCAGAATTTCAGGCTCTCGACCGGATGACGCCAGCCGCCGCGGGCGCGGTCGGCCGGCGGACGCCAGGCGCCCCCGACGGCCGCCTCGATCGATCCGGCCCCCGACGCCTTCTGGGCCGGCGGCTTTTCGGCCTTGCGCGGACCGCACGCCGCCAGCGCGGCGGCGGCCCCTGCGGCGAGCAGGAGTCCGCGACGGGAAACTGAAATCATCGGACGCGCCACTTCGATCTTGCCGCGCCCCCCGGCGCCCCATTTCGACCTAGCCCGGCTGGCGCAGGGCGTCAAAGCGACGGCCTCAGCCGGCCTTCACGAAGCGCAGCGTCATGCGGTCGCTCTCGCCGATGGCGTCGTACTTCGAGCGATCGAAGGCGGGGTTGGCCGGCTGGCCGGCCGGCGCGGAGCGCCGCACCGGCGGCAGGGTCCAGACGCCGAACGGATGGTCCTTGGTGTCCTTCGGATTGGCGTTGACCTCGGACTGGGCGGCCAGGCGGAAGCCGGCCTTCTCCGCGGCGGCGACAACGCTGGCGACCGAGACGTAGCCGTCAGCGACGCCGGCGACTTCCGGACGCGGGTCGGCGCGATGCTCCTCGACCGCCAGCACGCCGCCGGGCTTCAGCACGGCGTGGAAGTCGCCCATCATCTTGTCGAGCACGCTTGGCTGCACCATCCAGTTATGGATGTTGCGCGCGGTGATCACCAGGTCGGCCGAGCCGGGCGCGCCCAGCGGCTTCGATTGCGGGCCGAAGTTGGCGTAGGTGATCGGGCCATAGACCGCCTGGTCGGCGTAACGGGCCTCGAAGTCGGCGCGGCTGCGGCGAGCGGCCTCGTTCACGCTGGGATTGTCCAGGTCCGCGACCCCGGCGACGTAGCGTCCGCCGGTGGCCTTGGCGTAGGGGGCGAGGATCTCGGTCCAGTAGCCGCTGCCGGGCGACAGCTCGACCACGGTCTGGTTGGGCTTCAGGCCCCAGAACGTCAGGGTCTCGACAGGGCGGCGGTGGGCGTCGCGCGCCTTGTGGGCGGCGGAGCGCTGCGGGCCTTCGACCGCGGCCTGCAACTGGGCGTCGGCGAGGGCCGGTGCGGCGACGAGCACGAGGGCCGCGGCGGGCGCGGCGAACAGCAGGCGGAGCATGAGGGGCCTCCCAAATTTTTGGTTCGCGACCCTAGGGCCGTCCGCCCGGTGGCGCCACCCTCTTGAACCGGCTTTTTGCCCGCCTACCTAGGTTTCGGAGGCGCTGGATTTCCGGGCCTTCTGGGCCGATGCGAGGCCGATCTCCGGCTCGCCCAGGCTCACATCAGAACCGCAACCTTGCTTTGAAAGAAGGATGTGACCGCATGCGCACGATCGACTTTTCCCCCCTCTATCGCTCCGTGGTGGGCTTCGAACGCCTGGCCGACCTGCTGGAGACCGCCACGGTCGACGCGGCCGCCGGCTACCCGCCCTACAACATCGAGCGCACCGACGAGAACGCCTACCGCATCGAGATCGCGGTCGCCGGCTTCCGTCCCGAGGAGCTCAATATCGAGGTCAAGGAGAACCTCCTCACCGTTCAGGGCCGCAAGACCGCCAACGACGACCCGCGCGTCTTCCTGCACCGCGGCCTCGCCGAGCGGAACTTCGAGCGCCGCTTCCAGCTCGCCGACTATGTGGTGGTGACCGACGCCAGCCTCGCCGACGGCCTGCTGGCCATTTCCCTGAAGCGCGAGCTTCCGGAAGCGCTGAAGCCCCGCCGGGTGGAGATCACCACCGGCCCGTCGAAGCTCATCGAGGGCGAGAAGGCGGCTTAAACCCGCCGGTCCGCGACCCGCGGAACCGGGCCTCCCGCCACGCGGCGGGGGGCCCTTTTTCGTGGCCCCTGCCGTGGCCGCAGCCCCCACTGCGCGGCAGGCCGAGGTTCAGGCCAGCATGGCCTCGAGGGCCGGCGAGATATGCTCCTCGAACCCCTCCGGCCCTCTGCGGACGATCCGCGCGGCGATGTCGTGACGGCGTGCGAATTCGGCTGCGTCCGCGCCCAGCACCGCCAGGGCCGTGCACAGGGCGTCGGCGTGAACGCAGTCCGCATGCAGGACGGTGACGGCGGCCAGGGCCTCCGGCACCGGGCGGCGCGTGCGTGGGTCGAGGGTGTGGCTGTAGCGGCGACCGTCGGCTTCGAAGCCGCGCCGCCAGTCGCCGGAGGTGGCGACCGACAGGCCGTGCAACGCCACCGTCAGGGGCGCGAGCCGGGCGCCGGGGGGAGACTCGACCTCCACCCACCAGGGCTCTCCGTCGCCCTTCACGCCGGCGCCACGCAGTTCGCCGCCGATCTCGATCAGATAGTCGCGCACGCCGAGCGACTCGACCGCCGCCGCCGCCCGGTCCACTCCGTACCCCTTGGCGATGCCGGAGAAATCCAGCCACAGCCCGCCGGGCTGCAGCATCCGTCCCTCGTCGACCCTGACCTCCCCCCAGCCGGCCCGGACAGCGGCCAGGGCCTCGTCCGAGGGCGCGGCGTCCACGGCGCCGGCCGGACCGAAGCCCCACAGGCCGGTCACCCGGCCCATGGTCGGGTCGAAGGCGCCGGCGCTGGCCTGGGCCAGTTCCAGCCCGACCCGCAGGACCTCCAGCAGATCGTCGGGCAGCCGGACCCAGGCGCCGGCCGGCGCCCGGTTGAAGCGGCTGAGGTCGCTCTCCGACTCCCAGTCGCTCATCTGGGCGACCACGCGGTCGACGGCGGCCTGCACCATCCCGCGCAGGGCCGCGTCGGACACCTCGTCGGGGGCCAGCGTCTTCAGCGTCCAGGCGACCCCCATGGTGGGGCCGCCGAGCGTCACCGCCCGCCCGCCGCGCGGCCGGGCGCCCTGCCGGCCGAGCTCGAGCGGTACGGCGACCCGGGTCACGCTCGCGGCGCTATTCCGGCAGGACTTCGAAGGTGGCGACGTAGCCGGCGCTGCGCTCGGCGCCCGGAATGCCGGGCGCGGCGCCGCCGCGGGCGGTGGCCTCGACCCAGTACATGCCCGGCCCAGGCCAGGTCACTTCGAACACGCCATCGGCGCCGGTCCTGGCGGCGATCTCGCCGGAGGTCGAGCGGTAGCGGGCGGCGCCCGGCACGATCTCGACGTCGACGCCGGCGGCGGGCTTGCCGTCGAGCAGCAGCCTGAACTTCGCGGCCTCTCCGGAGACCAGGTCGTTCGGATGCGACACCGGCTCCAGCTCCAGGCCCTGGCCGGTCAGCTTCAGCGCGGTCGTCGTCGGCGCGCCGACGGTGACGAAGGTCTCCAGGCGGCGCTGGTTGAGGGTCACCTTCACGTCGGTGGCGCCGGCCGGAATGGCGGTGGCCAGATCCGCGCGACTGCCGCGCCAGCGCTTGGTCTCGCCGCCCAGCTTGTAGGAAGCGCCCAGGCCATCCGTGACGTTGGCGATCTTGTAGGTGCCCGGCGCGGTCATGTGCACATCGAAGGTGCTGCGGTACTTGCCGGTCGACCCGTTGAGCGGCGACGATTTCGTCCCGTCCGGGCCGATCACCGAAACGCCGTCCAGGCGCAGCGGCACGTGGTCGGGATGGAACAGGGTGTTGGACACCGCCGCGTCCACCGTCACCCAGGCGTCGGAGCCCGACAGCACCGTCGAGGACGGCACCATCCACATGCGGTGGGCGTGGGCGGCGGGGGCCGCGGCGAGGGCGGCGAGGACAGCGGCGGCGGCGGCGCCGCGGCGGAGGGCGATCATGGGAGTCGATCCTTTGCGAGATCAGGGTTTGACGGTGACGCTGAGCGCGCCGAGTTCGGAGGCGCCGCGAGCCGAGGCCGTGGCGGGCGCCTTGGGCGGCCAGGAGAAGGGCGCCTTCACCACCTCGCGCCCGCCGACCTCGCGGGCGGCCTCGACCACGAGGTTGTAGTTTCCGGCCGGCAGGGCGCCGATCTGGGCGGCGCTGAAGGTCACCTGATGACGGCCCGGCGCCTTGGTCGGACCGCTGACGCCGTCGGCGGGCATGGTCATGGCGCGGCCGGCGCGGCGCCACCACTGGCGCATGTCCTTCAGCCACTCCGTGCCTTCGCGGTTCTTCAGCTTGACGTCGTACCAGACCGCCAGGGTCTTCACGGCGGCCTGGTCCGGGGTCTCGATCCACAGGGCGACGTAGGGCCGATGGTATTCGGCTACGTTCATCCGGGGAATCTCGACGCTGACCGCCATTTCGGCGGCGTCGGCGACGGCCGGGGCGGCGGCCAGGCCGGTCAGCGCGGCGAGGAACGAAGTCTTGGGGGCGCGCATGACGCTCTCCTCAATGGATCAGGAACAGGGCGAGAAGCAGGGGAATCACCAGCCCCAGCCCGACCAGCGGCCAGGTCGAGCGGCGAGCGTGCGAATGCAGTTGCAGCAGCACCAGGCCGGTGACGCAGAACACGATCGAACCGATCGCGAAGATGTCGATGAACCAGGACCAGGCCAGGCCGGTGTTGCGGCCCTTGTGCAGGTCGTTCAGGTAGGCGATCCAGCCGCGGTCGGTCCGCTCGTAGGCCGCCTCGCCGGTCTCGGTGTCCAGGGTGACCCAGCCGTCGGAACCGGGGCCCGGCAGGGCGATATAGGCCTCGCCGGGGGACCACTCGACCTTGGCCGTAGCCGGGGCCCTGACCTTCATCTCCTCCGCCAGCCACGCGCGCGCGGCCTCGGGCAGCGGGCCCTCAGCGGCTTCGGCGGCCTGCAGGGCGGGACGCAGGTCCTCCGGCAGCACGGCCGAGCGTTCGACGATCTTCGGCTCCGCCTTGATCGCTCCGGCGTGGTTGAGGGTGATCCCGGTCGCCGCGAACAGCAGCATGCCGATCAGGCAGATGGCCGCGCTGATCCAGTGCCAGCGCAGCACCTCGCGCAGGAATTTCGCGCGCCGCTGCGCCTTCCGCTTGGCGCGGGCCTTTTCCTCGGCCGCCTGATCGGAGGCCGCCACCGTCGCCTGCACCATTCAGCGCAGCCCTGCGGCGGGGGTCCGGGGCGGAGAACAGGCGGGCGTGGCCCCGGTACGCGACATCGAACTCAATCCGGCTTATTGCGATTAATTCGCAATAGCGGCCCGCGCCTGGCTTGGCAACGTCCAAAAGGCGGGTTTTACGGCGGCGTCGCTCAAGCCGGCGGGCGGTAGTCCGCGTAGAGCCGGGCGGCCTCATCCGACAGCAGGCCGATCTCCACCGCCACACCGGCCTGGCGCAGCCGCACGCCTCCCCTGCCGGCGGCGAAGGGGGAGGCGTCGCAGCAGGCCACGACCACCCGCGCCACGCCGGCGTCCGACAGCAGTTCGGAGCAGGACGCCGCGCCGGACGATCGCGCGCCGCACGGCTCCAGGGTGACATAGGCGGTCGCGCCGCGGGCGTCCTCGCCGGCCTGCGCCAGCGCGACTTCCTCCGCGTGCGGTCGCCCCCCCGGCGCCGTCGCCCCCTCTCCGACCACCGCGCCGTCGCTGACGATCACGCAGCCCACGGCGGGGTTCTCGGCGGTCAGGCCGACATTGGCGGCGGCGAGCGCGATGGCCCGGCGCATGTGGAGCTGGTCCGCCGCCAGGGTCATCGTCTTCAGATCGTCGGCAGCGGCGTGGCGCGGGCGGCGTCCAGGTAGCGGGCGCTCACCGGCTTCAAAGCCGCATCCAGTTCGACCACCAGCGGATTGCTGGTCGGAATCTCGACATCGACGATGGCGTCGTCGCCGACGTTGAACAGCAGCTTCACGATCGCCCGCAGCGAATTGCCGTGGGCGGCCACCAGCAGGGTTTCACCGGCGGCGAGGTGCGGGACGATGTCGCTTTCCCAATAGGGCTGTACACGGTCCAGGGTGGTCTTGAGGCTCTCGGTGTCCGGCAGGTCCGCGCCCGCGTAGCGGCGGTCGCCGCCGAAATCATACTCGCCCCCGGGCGCCAGAGGCGGCGGCGGCACGTCGTAGGACCGCCGCCACACCTTCACCTGGGCCTCGCCGTGCTTCTCCGCGGTCTCGGCCTTGTTGAGGCCGGTGAGCCCGCCGTAATGACGCTCGTTCAGCCGCCAGTCCTTCGTCTCGGGCACATAGGCCTGGCCGGCGGCGGCCAGGGCCAGCCAGGAGGTGCGGATCGCCCGCGTCAGCACCGAGGTGAAGCAGCGGTCGATGGCCAGGCCCTCGGCCTTGATAAGCTCGCCGCCCTTCACCGCCTCGGCCTCGCCCTGTGGCGTGAGATCGACGTCCACCCAGCCGGTGAACCGGTTCTCGAGGTTCCAGCGGCTCTGGCCATGGCGAAGCAGGATGAGGGTGGGCAAGGCGGGTCTCCCGGGGGTTGCGCGGCGCAGGCAGCGGCTAGGCTGCGGGACGGTTCGCGTCAAGCGCGCGAGCCGTTGGCGGCGCCGGCCGCGAGCGGCTATAGGAGCCGCATGCTCGACCGCCTCTACCTGCCGCTTCTGGGCCTGGCCGCCGTCGCCGCGATCGGCCTGTCGCTGGTCTGGCCCCAGGGTTTGGGCGACCGCTCGCCCGGTCCGTTCGGCCATACGCCGGTCCAGCAGACGCCGGCCATGAAGGCGGCGATGGAGCGGGAGAACGCGGCCGCCCAGCGGCGGCTGGTCGAGGCGCGCGAGGCGGTCCGCCAGCTGCAGTCCGAAATCGTGGCGCCGTCGCAATGAGCGATTTCGACGCCGTCGCGGTCGGCCGCCGGGTCCTGACCGCCGAGGCCGAAGGCCTGGCCGCCCAGGCCCGCGACCTGGACGCCGCCTTCAGCCGCGCGGTCGACATCCTGTTCGCCGCCAAGGGCCGGATCATCTGCACCGGCATGGGCAAGTCCGGCCATGTGGCGCGCAAGATCGCCGCCACCTTCGCCTCGACCGGCACGCCAGCCCTGTTCGTCCACCCGGCCGAAGCCAGCCACGGCGACCTCGGGATGATCGGAGAGGACGACGTCATCCTGGCGCTGTCGAAGTCCGGCGAGGCGCGCGAGCTGGCCGACCTGCTGGCCTATGCCGGCCGCTTCGACATCCCGCTGATCGCCCTGACCGCGAAGCTGGACAGCGCGCTGGGCCGCGCGGCCGATGTGGTCCTGCGGCTGGCCGACGCCGCCGAGGCGACCGCGGAGGTCAATGCGCCGACCACCTCCACGACGCTGCAGATCGCCCTGGGCGACGCGCTCGCCGTCGCCCTGCTGGAGCGGCGGGGCTTCAAGCCGAACGATTTCCACGTCTTCCATCCGGGCGGGAAGCTGGGCGCCATGCTGCGCACCGTCGGCGACCTGATGCATCGCCAGGACGAGCTGCCGCTGGTCGGGCTCGACGCCTCGATGAAGGACGCCCTTCTGGTGATGAGCGAGAAGCGCTGGGGGATCGTCGGCGTCACCGCCGCCGAGGGCCGCCTCGCCGGCGCGATCACCGACGGCGACCTGCGCCGCCACATCGACGGCCTGCTGGACCAGGCCGCCGGCGAGGTGATGACGCCCGGTCCGAAGAAGACCGTGCCGCCGCAGATGCTGGCGTCCGAGGCCCTGGCCCTGATGAGCGACCCGCCCCCGGCGGTCACCGTGCTGTTCGTGGTCGAGGCGGGCCGGCCGGTGGGCATCCTGCACGTCCATGACCTGCTGCGCGCGGGTGTCATGTAAACCGAACCAAGCGCGGCCATAAGCGTTGCTCATGGCCTTGGGGCGTGCTCGCGACTAAGACACCACCACCGCCTTATCCCGGAGTTCCGATGCTGCCTGCGCCGCGCGCCGATCTGGCCCCGAACACCTTCGAATTCGAAATCCTGCCGCTGGTGAAGGCCACCGGCTTCCGGGAATATGACGCGCGCTGGCTGTTCGGCCCGGAGATCAACCTTCTGGGCGTCCAGGCGCTGGGCCTGGGGCTCGGGACCTACATCCACGAGCTGGGCCAGAAGCGCATCGTCGTCGGCCACGATTTCCGCTCCTACTCCCTGTCGATCAAGCAGGCCCTGACCCTCGGTCTGGTCGCCGCCGGCTGCGAGGTGGTGGACATCGGCCTGGCGACCTCGCCGAT
Organism: Pseudomonadota bacterium; assembly: GCA_023434015.1. GTDB lineage: Bacteria > Pseudomonadota > Alphaproteobacteria > Caulobacterales > Caulobacteraceae > Phenylobacterium. The sequence continues at coordinate 10,011 of JAEYTM010000286.1, forward strand.
GGCCTATTTCGCCCAGTTCGACGTCGACGCCCCCTGCGTCGCCATGGTCACCGCCAGCCACAACGAGAACGGCTGGACCGGGGTGAAGATGGGCGCCCAGCGGCCGCTGACCTTCGGTCCCGACGAGATGGGCCGGCTGAAGGAGATCGTTCTTTCGGGGACCTGGCTGCAGCGGCCGGGCGGGTCGCTCGCCCATATCGACGGGGTGCGCGAGCGCTATATCGCCGACGCCGCCAGCCGCGCCAGTCTCACGCGCCCGCTGAAGGTGGTCTGCGCCTGCGGCAACGGCACGGCGGGCGCCTTCGCGCCCGAAGCCCTGCGCCGCATGGGCGTCGCCGTGGTCTACGAGATGGATTGCACGCTGGACTGGACCTTCCCGCGCTACAATCCGAACCCCGAAGACGCCGAGATGCTGCACGAGATGGCCAGGGCCGTGCGCGAGTTCGGCGCCGACCTGGCCCTGGGCTTCGACGGCGACGGCGACCGCTGCGGCGTGGTCGACGACGAGGGCGAGGAGATCTTCGCCGACAAGATCGGCCTGATGCTGGCCCGCGACCTCTCCGAGCTGCACAAGGACGCCACCTTCGTCGTGGACGTGAAATCCACCGGCCTGTTCGCCACCGACGAGGTGCTGAAGGCCAACGGCGCGAACACGGTCTACTGGAAGACCGGCCACTCCTACATCAAGCGCAAGACCGCCGAGCTGGGCGCCCTGGCCGGCTTCGAGAAGAGCGGTCACTTCTTCTTCAACCCGCCGATCGGCCGCGGCTATGACGACGGCATCGTCGCCGCCGCCGCCATCCTGGCGATGCTGGACCGCAATCCCGGCAAGAAGCTGTCGGACCTGAAGAAGGCCCTGCCTGTCGCCTACACCTCCCTGACCATGAGCCCGCACTGCCCGGACGAGGAAAAGTATGGGGTGGTGGACCAGATCGTCGCCGAATACACCGCCTTCCGCGACGCTGGCGGGACCATCCTCGGCCGCAGGATCGTCGATCTGATCACCGTCAACGGCGTCCGCGTCGCCCTGGAGGACGGCTCCTGGGTGCTGGTGCGCGCCTCGTCCAACAAGCCGGAGATCGTCGTCGTGGTGGAAAGCGCCCGCTCCGAGGACGACATGCGCGCCCTGTTCCGCGAGGAGGTGAAACCGCGCCTCGCGAAGCACCCGCAGGTCGGCGCCTACAACCAGGAAATCTGAGCCATGCGCGTCGCGATGATCGGAACGGGCTATGTCGGCCTGGTGAGCGGGGCCTGTTTCGCCGACTTCGGCCACACGGTCACCTGCATCGACAAGGATGCCGGCAAGATCGAGCAACTGCTGGCCGGCGGCATCCCCATCTACGAGCCGGGCCTCGACCAGCTGGTCGCGCAGAACGTCAAGGAAGGCCGGCTGTTCTTCACCACCGAGGCGGCCGACGCGGTGCGGACGGCGGACGCCGTGTTCATCGCCGTCGGCACCCCCTCCCGACGCGGTGACGGCCACGCGGACCTGTCCTACGTCCACGCCGCCGCCGAGGAGATCGCCGGGCTGGTCGACGGGTTCACCGTCGTCGTCACCAAGTCCACCGTACCGGTCGGGACGGGCGACGAGATCGAGGCGATCATCCGCCGGGTGCGGCCGGAGGCCGACGTCGCCGTGGTCTCCAACCCGGAATTCCTGCGCGAAGGCGCGGCGATCGAGGACTTCAAGCGGCCGGACCGCGTGGTCGTCGGGGCCGACGACGAGCGCGCCCGGGAGGTGATGCGCGAGCTCTACCGTCCGCTCTATCTGAACGAGACGCCGATCCTGTTCACCAGCCGGCGCACCTCGGAACTGACCAAATATGCGGCCAACGCCTTCCTGGCGATGAAGATCACCTTCATCAACGAAATCGCCGATCTCTGCGAAGCGGTCGACGCGGACGTCCAGCAGGTGGCGCGCGGCATCGGTCTCGACAAGCGGATCGGCGGCAAGTTCCTCAACGCCGGCCCCGGCTACGGCGGTTCCTGCTTCCCGAAGGACACCCTGGCCCTGGTGCGGACCGCGCGCGACGCCGGCTCGCCGGTCGAGCTGATCGAGACCACCGTCAAGGTCAACGACGCCCGCAAGAAGGCGATGGCGGAAAAGGTCGGCCGCGCCGTCGGCGCCAGCCTCGCCGGCCGGACCGTCGGCGTGCTCGGCCTGACCTTCAAGCCCAATACCGACGACATGCGGGACGCCCCGTCGCTGGACATCGTCCCGGCCCTCCAGGCCCAGGGCGCCACGGTGCAGGCGTTCGATCCGGAAGGTTCCCATGAGGCGCGCCAGCTGCTGCGCGACGTGGTGTTCAAGGACAACGCCTATGACGCGGCGGAGGGCGCCGACGTCCTGGTCATCATCACCGAATGGGATCAGTTCCGGGCCCTCGACCTGGACCGGATCAAGCTGCTGATGAAGACCCCGGCCCTGGTCGACCTGCGCAACATCTACAAGCCGGCGGACATGAAGGCGCGCGGCTTCGCCTACACCAGCGTCGGGCGGCCGTAGGGGGCTTCGCCTTCAGGCGAGCCGCATCAGGAGCTGGGCGATCCACAGGGCCGCCGTCCAGAAGGCGGCCGCCAGGCAAAGGACGAAGACCAGGCAGGCGATGGAGCTGACGCCCCGCGCCGGCCGCGTCCCCCCGCCCCAGGCGAGATTGCGCTGCATCCGACCTCCCATCTGTCGCGCCCCGTCGCGCGGGGCGGTCCGACGTCAGAATAACCCGTCGCCGGGGCGGAGGTTGCGCGGCCGTCAGGCGGCGGCCTTCTTCACCGCGCCGACGATGTCCTTGACCACCTGGTTGACCACGCCGGCGTCGGCGCCCTCGGCCATGATGCGGATCAGGGGCTCGGTGCCCGAGGCGCGCACGACGATGCGGCCCGAGCCGTTCAGACGCTGTTCGGCCGCCGCGATCGCCCCCTTCACCTGTTCGTTCTCCAGCGGCTTGCCGGCGGCGAAGCGGACGTTCTCCAGCAGTTGGGGCACCGGTTCGAACTGGCGCGCCAGCGCGCTCATCGGCTTGTCGGAATCGCGCAGCACGGCCAGCACCTGCAGCGCGGCGAGCAGGCCGTCGCCGGTGGTCGAGAAGTCGTTCAGGATGATGTGGCCGGACTGTTCGCCGCCGAGGTTGAAGCCGCCCTCGCGCATCCGCGCCATCACATAGCGGTCGCCGACCTGGGTGCGCTCCAGCGACAGGCCGCGCCCCTTCAGATAGCGCTCCAGGCCGAGGTTGGACATCACCGTGGCCACCACGCCGCCGCCGGTCAGGCGGTCGGTCTTCGCCCAGTGATCGGCCATCAGAGCCATGATCTGGTCGCCGTCGACGATCTGACCCTTCTCGTCGCAGATCACCAGCCGGTCGGCATCCCCGTCGAGGGCGATGCCGATGTCGGCCCGGTATTCCTTGACCAGCTTCTGCATCGCCGCCGGATGCGTCGAGCCGCACTCCTCGTTGATGTTGAAGCCGTTCGGGTTGACGCCGACGGGAATGACCTCCGCCCCCAGTTCGTACAGCGCCTCGGGCGCGACCTTGTAGGCGGCGCCGTTGGCGCAATCGATCACCACCCGCATCCCCGACAGGCTGAGGCGGCGCGGGAAGGTCGCCTTGGCGATCTCGACATAGCGGGCCTGGCAGTCGTCGATCCGCTGCACGCGGCCGAGGCGCGTCGGCGGCGCCAGGCCCTCCTGCAGGCCCTGGTCCATCAGCGCCTCGATCTCCAGCTCGCGCTCGTCGGACAGCTTGTAGCCGTCGGGGCCGAACAGCTTGATGCCATTGGCGGAGAAGGCGTTGTGCGACGCGGAGATCATCACGCCCAGGTCCGCGCGCAGCGAGCGGGTCATCATGGCGACGCCGGGGGTCGGCAGCGGGCCGAACAGGCGCACGTCCATGCCGACGCTGGTAAAGCCGGCGACCAGCGCCGGCTCGATCATGTAGCCCGACAGCCGGGTGTCCTTGCCGATCACCACCAGGTGCCGCCGCTCGTCGCCGGACATGAACAGCTTGCCGGCCGCCAGACCCACCCGCAGCGCCACTTCCGCCGTCATCGGATGGCGATTGGCCTGGCCGCGGATCCCGTCGGTGCCGAAGTACGCGCGCTTGGTCATGAGGGGGCTCTCGAAACGATCCGAAACTGAGATTTAGTCGACGGCGGCTTCGCCAATGCTAAAGCCGCTGGGACAATGGCGAAACTAGCAGGTTCGCCACCATCGCAAAGGAAGCCCTTCCGTATGTGCGGCATCATCGGGATCGTCGGGACTCAGCCGGTCCAGCAGCGGCTGATCGACAGCCTCAAGCGTCTCGAGTACCGCGGCTATGATTCCGCCGGCGTGGCCGGGATCGTCGAAGGCCGCGTCGAGCGCCGTCGGGCGGCGGGCAAGATCCGCGCCCTGGAGGAAGTGCTGGCGGGCACGCCCTTGCAGGCCGCGGTCGGCATCGGCCACACCCGCTGGGCGACTCACGGGGTCCCGTCGGAGCGCAACGCCCACCCGCACAAGGCCGGCCGCGTCACCCTGGTCCACAACGGCATCATCGAGAACTTCGCCGAACTGCGGGAGGTCCTGAAGGCTCAGGGCCGAAGCTTCGAGAGCGAGACCGACACCGAGGTGATCGCCCAGCTGCTCGACAGCGAGCTGGCCGCCGGCAAGGCCCCCCTGGACGCCCTCAAGGCGACTCTCGACCAGCTCGCCGGCGCCTACGCCCTTGCGGTGCTGATCGAGGGCGAGGATGCGCTGATCCTGGGCGCGCGGCGCGGCAGCCCGCTGGTCGTCGGCTTCGGCGACGGCGAGATGTTCCTCGGTTCCGACGCCCTGGCCGTCGGCCCGTTCACCAACCGCATCGCCTATCTTGTGGAAGGCGACTACGGGGCCATCGACCACGCCCCGGCGCGGATCTTCGCCCCCGAGGGACGGCCGGCCGAGCGCCCGACGCGGACCGTGCCGGCCTCCGCCGCCCTGGTCGAGAAGGGCAACTACCGGCACTTCATGGAAAAGGAGATCCACGACCAGCCGGAAGGCTGCCAGCGGACGATCGCCGCCTATGTGGACCCGCTGGCCGCCCGCGCCGCCATCCCCGGCGGCCTGGATTTCGCCGCCCTCGGCCGTATCCAGATCGTCGCCTGCGGGACCTCCTATATCGCCGGCCTGCTGGGCAAGTATCTGATCGAACAGCTCGCGGACCTGCCGGTCGACGTCGAGATCGCCTCGGAGTTCCGTTACCGCCAGCCGGCGCTGCAGGCGGACGCCCTGGTGATCGCCATGTCGCAGTCGGGCGAGACCGCCGACACCCTCGCCGCCCTGCGCTACTGCCAGGCCAAGGGCATGCGCAGCGCCGCCGTGGTGAACGCCACGGAATCGACCATGGCGCGCGAGGTCGACGTGGTCTGGCCGATCCACTGCGGCCCCGAGATCGGGGTCGCCTCGACCAAGGCCTTCACCGCCCAGGTCAGCGTCCTGACCGCCCTGGCCGTGGCCGCCGCCCGCGCGCGGGGCCGCATCGACGAAGCGGAGGAGGTGCGGCTGGTCCGGGTGCTGCTGGAGGCGCCCCGGCTGATCGCCGAATCCATCGAACTGGAGGACGCCGTGCGCGCGGTGGCGATGGAAGTCGCCAAGGCCCGCGACGTGCTCTACCTCGGCCGCGGACCGATGTACCCGCTGGCCCTGGAGGGGGCGCTGAAGCTCAAGGAGATCAGCTACATTCACGCCGAGGGCTATGCGGCCGGCGAACTGAAGCACGGCCCGATCGCCCTGGTCGACGAGCAGACCCCGATCGTCATCCTGGCGCCCTGCGACAGCTATTTCGAGAAGTCCGCCTCGAACATGAACGAGGTGATGGCGCGCGGCGGCCAAGTGATCTTCATCACCGATCCGGAGGGCCAGAAGCATGCCCCGGCGGGCGCGCGGGTGGTGGTGACGGCGCCGCGCTGCGATCCGCTGATCGCCCCGCTGGTCATGGCCGCGCCGATCCAGCTGCTGGCCTACTACGTCGCCGTCCAGAAGGGTGCAGACGTCGACCAGCCGAGGAACCTCGCGAAGTCGGTCACCGTCGAGTAGCTGTGCTTGTCGGCGCTCGCTCCGAGCGCGGCGGCTGAGGAACCAGGGCGATCCGGGACCGAGATCGAGGTCAATCCCCACCCGCGGCGTGGGTTCACGGCCGGTGGTGAGGTCCGCGGCGCGACCTCCTCGACCAGCGGGTGGGGCGGGATCCGGCCGCTGATGGTGGTGAGGTCCGCGGCGCGACGGCGCCTGCAGGAGGAGGGGTCGAGCCGGGGGAGCGGAGC
>JAEYTM010000275.1 GCA_023434015.1 Pseudomonadota bacterium
CCCATGCCCTGGCCGCGCACGGCCACCGGATGCGCCGTCCACCGGAAGCCCTGGCGCCGCGCCCGGCGCGCGAGGTCCGCAGGCCGAAGGCGGTGGGCGCATGATCGCCGCCGAAGCGACCTGTCCGGCCTGCCCCAGCGGGGCTGAGCGGCTGATCCTGGCCGGGCTGCGCGCCTGGGCGCTCGGCCGCATCGAGGGCGGCGACCCCCGCGGGCCGGTGCGCGAGGCGGTGTCCGCCGCCGCCTCCGACCAGGCCGGCGCCCTGTTCGTCGCCTGGATGCAGGCGGTGGAGCAGGCGGCCCGGCGGACGCTGGAGATTTCCTGCCTGCACTGCCGCGGCGCCTCGCTGGACGAGCAGCGGCTGGTGGTCGCCTGCGGCCTGGCGCCGGTCGCCTTCGAGATGGGTGAAGGACTGCTCCAGCCGCTGCTGGTCGAGGCCCGGCCGGCGATGGTCCTGGCGCGGGCGCTCAACCGCGCGCTGGGCGCCTGCGGCCTGCCGCTGCCGGCGCGGCTGGAGGGCCAGCCGGCGGATCATGGAGAATTCCCCACAGTCCATTGAACCCGCAGCCGAAACCGGCCTAAGGTTAATAATCGATCGGCGTTGTTGGGAACGGACGCAGATGTCGGAATGGATCGCATCGCGCACAGCGCTGGCCATATGGGCCGGGCGGCTGGCCGACTGGCGCCGCCGGCACCGGCTGCACATCGCCGCCGCCGTGGTGTTCACCGCCACCTGCCTGCTCGGCATGGCGGTCAGTTCGCTGGTCATCCAGGCGATGATCGATGCGGTGATGGCCGGCGCCCAGGCGCGCTGAGCCGGATTTCTAGGACGAGGCCCGCACCAGGCTGAGGCCGCCCTCGCGGGCCGGGCCGCCGAGATCGTCGTTGGCGCTCCTGACCCGTGGCAGGGGCTCGCCGCGCAGCCGCCGCCAGACATCGCCGAACAGGGCCAGGACCTCTTCCGACGCCGCCCCCTGCGGGTCCATCTCCAGCACCGAGCGCATCTGGGCGAAAGCGGTCTGGTAGATCATCCGCGACCGCATCGCGACCGGCGAAACCGGCAGGCCGGCGAAGCGCAGGGCCTCGAACGCCTTCTGCACCGCCGGCGGCTCGACGCCGTTGCGCGGCGGGGCGCACTGGTTGAGCACGATGGTCCCCTCGCGTCCCAGCCGCTGGATGATCGCCACCGAACGCACCGCCGCGGCGAGGTCCAGATAGGTCGGCCGCGCCACCGCCAGGCACAGGTCGGCGACCCGCACGGCCTCGGAGACATCGGCCTCGGGGGCGGCCGGGGTGTCGATGACCAGCAGGCCGACGCCGGCCCGGCGGCAGGCGTCGGTGAGGGTGAACAGTTTCGAGGCGCTGGTCTCGAACAGGATGGAGGACGCCTCCTCCCGCTCGCGCAGGACTTCGCAGGCCGAGCGCAGCGGATCGGCGTCGGCCAGGACCGCCTTCACGCCCATGGCGCGGGCCGCCAGCGTCAGATTGACCGCCAGCGTCGTCTTTCCCGCCCCGCCCTTGCGGGACACCACGGCCAGCGTCTTCACCCGTTCGCCCCCCTGTCGCCCGCCGCCTCCTTAACCGATGGGCGGGCGGTGGCGATAGTGCACAGGCTTATCCACAGGTGAAGCCCTAGTTGGTGATCAGCCGCTGCTCACGCTGGATGCGGCCGATCTCGGCCTGGTCGGTCTCTCGCTGGGCGGCGATGGCCGCGCGCGTCCGGCAGACCCGCCTGGGGAAGCGCGTGCCGAGCACCTGTTCGGTGCGGCAGACGACCTCGTCGCCGCGGGCGGTTTCGGCCTCGGACTTCGCCTTGTCGGCGACGGCGGGCGGCGCGGCGGTTTCGGCGGCGGCGGTCGGGCCGGTCGCCAGGATGGTCGCGACAGCGAACATGGCGCTGATCATGACGGATCACTCCGGAGATAAGTTGTTACGCAACCTATAGCGGAGCGCAGGCCGCTCACAAACCGGCGTATTGTCACCCCGTCTCGACTTCGCGCACCTCGGCCAGGCCGGCGCCCTGCAGGGCGTTGATCAGTTCGCCGACCGCGGCGGCCAGCTCGTCCGGGTCGCGGCCGCGCACCACCAGGTTGGAGCCATAGCCCTCCGGACCGAAATAGGGATAGCTGCCCAGCGACAGGGCCGGGTGAGCGCGGGCCACCGTCTCCAGCGGCGCGGCGATCGCGCCCTCGCCGGAGCCCTCCACGCGGACCGTCCGGGACAGGGTGACCGCGCCGCCGCGCAGACGCGGGCCGACGTCCTCCAGCATGCCGCGCATGATGTTCGGCACGCCGGCCAGGACAAAGACGTTGCCGATGGTGAAGCCGGCCGGGCCGTGCACCGGATTCTTCACCAGCCCGGCGCCGACCGGCACCCGGGCCATGCGCCGCCGCGCCGCGTTCAGCTCGTCGCCGAACCGCTCGGTCAGCATGGCCATGATCTCGGGATGCTCGTGCAGCTCCACCCCGAAGGCGGCGGCGACGGCGTCGGCGGTGATGTCGTCGTGAGTGGGGCCGATGCCCCCGGTGGTGACGACATAGTCGTAGCGACCGCGCAGGGCGTTCAGCGCCGCGACGATCTCCTCATGCACGTCCGGCACGGTCCGCGCCTCGGCCAGCTCGACTCCATGGACCCCGAGGAAGCGGGCGATGTCGCGCAGGTTGGTGTCCTGGGTCCGCCCGGACAGGATCTCGTCGCCGATGATCAGCGCCGCGGCGGTGACGCGCCCGTTCGAAGTGTCCGCCATTCTCCGCCTCACCCAGCCGCTGCCTCTCGGCTCCTTTCTAGGATGCCGGCGGGCGCTTCGCCCACGGAAAGATTGCGCCGCGCCCTTAAGGGCGAGGCCGCCTGCCGCTATGGGAGGGCGATGCAGTTCACCTCACCCCTGATCCGCGCCACCCTGCTGCGGCGCTACAAGCGGTTCTTCGCCGACGTGGCGCTGGCCGACGGGAGCGAGATCACCGCCCACTGCCCGAACCCCGGCGCCATGCTGGGCCTGGCGACGCCGGGCCTGAGCTGCTGGGTCTCGCGCTCGGACGACCCGAAACGCAAGCTGGCCCACACGCTGGAGTTCGTCGAAACCGGCGCCGCCCTGGTCGGCGTCAACACCCTGCATCCCAATCGCCTGGTGGCGGAGGCGCTGGCGGCCGGGGCCCTCCCGGAGCTCTCCGGCTATTCCGCCCATCGCCGGGAGGTCCGCTACGGCGTCGCCAGCCGCGTCGACTTCCTGCTGGAGGCGCCCGGCCGGCCGCGGGCCTGGGTGGAGGTGAAGGGCGTCACCCTGGCGCGCAGACCGGGCCTCGCCGAATGGCCGGACTGCGTCTCGGCCCGCGGGGCGCGGCACGTCGCCGAACTGGCGGAGATGGCCACGGCCGGCGACCGGGCGGTGGTGCTGTTCGTCGTCCAGCGCGACGACTGCATGGCCTTCGAGGTCGCCCGCGACCTCGACCCCGCCTTCGCCGCCGCCTGGGCGCGGGCGCGGGACGCCGGCGTCGAGGCGCTGGTCTACGGCTGCGAGATCAGCCCGGCCGCCGTCAGGCTCCGCGCCCGCATCGCCTGACCGATCGCCGCACCGCGCGGGCGCGGGTGTTGAAGTTGCGGGCCAGGATTGCGACATAGGCCCCATCGCGGCGCCCGTCGCGAAATTCCGAACAGAGCGCGGCGCCGGTCGCGAACAAGCCATGTCCCTGACCGACACCTCCGCCGACGTCCTCGACACCGAGTACCGCACCGGCCAGATCCGCATCCACGGCCCCGCCGACTTCGAAGGCATGCGCCGCGCCGGCCGGCTGGCGGCCGAGTGCCTGGACATGCTGACCGCGCACATCGCGCCCGGCGTGGTCACCGACCGCCTCGACACCCTGGCGCGCGAGTTCATCCTCGACCACGGCGCGATCCCCGCCTGCCTGGGCTATCGCGGCTACACCAAGACCACCTGCATCTCGCCGAACCACATCGTCTGCCACGGCATCCCCGGCGAGCGGGCCCTGCGAGACGGCGACATCGTCAACATTGACGTCACCGTCATCGTCGACGGCTGGCACGGCGACACCTCGCGCATGTACGGCGTCGGCGCCGTCGCGCCCCGCGCCAAGCGGCTGGTGGATGTGACCTACGAGGCCCTGGCCCGCGGCCTGGCCGAGGTGAAGCCCGGCGCCCGCACCGGCGACATCGGCTTCGCCATCCAGTCCTATGTGGAAGCCCAGCGCTGCTCGGTGGTGCGCGACTTCTGCGGCCACGGCCTGGGGCGGATCTTCCACGACGCGCCGAACATCCTGCACTTCGGCCAGAAGGGCTCGGGCGAACTGCTGCGTCCGGGGATGTTCTTCACCGTCGAGCCGATGGTGAACCTCGGCAAGCACGGGGTGAAGATCCTCGCCGACGGCTGGACCGCGGTCACCCGCGACAAGTCGCTGTCGGCCCAGTGCGAGCACTCGGTCGGGGTCACCGAGACCGGTATCGAGATTTTCACCGCGTCCCCCGCCGGCATCTTCCAGCCGCCCATCCAGGCGGCCTGATCGCCCCATCGCCCCCTGCGGCGGCGGAGCTTTCGTAACCCCGCCGGAACGTTACGTTTCTCTCACTTGCCACCCCCGCGTCCGACGGGCAGCTTCCGGCTGGGGAGCTTTCGGGGTTGGGATGATGCTGACGATCACGGACCTGACGCACGTCTATGGCAACGGCACGCGCGCCCTCGACGGGGTGACGCTGGAGGTCGGCAAGGGGATGTTCGGCCTGCTGGGGCCGAACGGGGCCGGCAAGTCGACCCTGATGCGGTCCATCGCCACCCTGCAGACGCCGACCTCGGGTTCGATCCGCTTCGGTGACATCGACGTCATCGCCACGCCGGAGAAGCTGCGCCGCACGCTCGGCTACCTGCCGCAGGATTTCGGCGTCTATCCGCGCGTCTCGGCCTACGATCTGCTCGACCACATGGCGGTGCTGAAGGGCATAGCCGGCGCCGCCGAGCGCAAGCAGACGGTCGAGGCCCTGCTCCAGCAGGTCAACCTATGGGACGTGCGCAAGAAGGCGGTGGCCGGCTATTCCGGCGGCATGCGCCAGCGCTTCGGCATCGCCCAGGCGCTTATCGGCCGCCCCTCGCTGATCATCGTCGACGAACCCACGGCCGGTCTCGACCCAGAGGAGCGCAACCGCTTCCTCAACCTGCTGGCGGAGATCGGCGAAAACGTGGTGGTGATCCTGTCGACCCACATCGTCGAGGACGTCGCCGACCTCTGTCCGCGCATGGCGGTGCTGGCCGGCGGCCGGATTCTGCTGGAAGGCGCCCCCGCCCAGCTGATGGCCGACCTCGCCGGCCGGGTCTGGCGCAAGGTCATCGACCGCCACGAGCTGGAGGCCGAGCGCGGCCGCCACGAGATCATCTCCACCCGCCTGTCGGGCGGCCGCACCGTGGTCCATGTCCTGGCCGACCGGCAGCCGGATCCCGGCTTCACGCCTGTCGAGGGGGGCCTGGAGGACGTCTACTTCTCCACCCTTGTCGCCTCCCGCCGCGCCGCCTGACCCGGAGCGCGCCCATGTTCGGCAAGATCGCCGCCTTCGAGCTGCGCTACCAGATCCGCCAGCCGATCTTCTGGATCGCCGGCCTGATCTTCTTCCTGCTGGTGTTCGGGTCGGTGGTCATCGACCAGATCCAGATCGGCTCAGGCGGCAACGTCCACAAGAACTCGCCCGCCGCCATCGCCCAGACGACAGGGATCATGACCCTGTTCTTCATGTTCGTGGCCACCGCCTTCGTGGCCAATGTCATCGTCCGGGACGACGAAACCGGCTTCGGACCCATCGTGCGGTCCACGCGCATCCGCAAGTTCGACTATCTGTTCGGCCGTTTCACCGGCGCCTTCGCGGCGGTCTGCCTGTCGTTCCTGTTCGTGCCGCTGGCGATCTTCGTCGGCTCGATGATGCCCTGGGTGGACGCCGAGACCCTCGGCCCCAACAACCCCGCCTTCTACGCCTTCGCCTATTTCTGGCTCGCCCTGCCCAGCCTGTTCCTGGTCTCGGCCCTGTTCTTCGCCCTGGCCACCGCCACCCGCTCGATGATGGCCACCTACCTGGGAGTGGCCGCGTTCCTGGTCGCCTTCATCGTCGTCAATGTGGTGTTGCAGGACCCGGAGAAGCTGCCGCTGGCCGCCCTGGTCGAACCGTTCGGCCTGGCGGCCCTGAGCCTGGCGACGCGCTACTTCACCGCCGCGGAGTCGAACACCCTGACCCCGGCCATCGAAGGCGCCCTGCTCTACAACCGGCTGATCTGGACCGGCGTCGGCCTCGCCGCGCTCGGCCTGGCCTACCTGGTCTTCAACTTCGAAGTCCGCGGATCGAAGCGACGCAAGATCGAGACTTCCGACGAGGCTCCCACGCTCGCCCCCGGGCCGCTTCCCCGCCCGACCTTCAACGTCTTCACCGCCTGGGTGCAGCTCGTCCGGCGGACCCGTTTCGAGATGGCCCAGGTGTTCAAGAGCCCGGCCTTCGTGGTGCTGCTGCTGCTCGGCCTGTTCAACGCCATGGGCTCGATCATCCTCGGGGCCGAGGCCAACGGCTCGGCGCTCTATCCGGTCACCCGCTGGGTCATCAACCAGCTCAACGGCTCGTTCACCTTCATCGTCATGATCGTGGCGATCTACTACGCGGGCGAGCTGGTCTGGCGCGAACGCGAGCGGCGGACCCACGAGATCGTCGACGCCACCGCCGTCCCGGACTGGGCCTTCGTCGCGCCCAAGACCCTGGCCATCGCCCTGGTGCTGCTCTCCACCCTGCTGGTCAGCGCGGTGGCCGGCGTCGCGGTCCAGCTCGGCAAGGGGTTCACCGACCTTCAGCTCGCCAAGTACCTGTTCTGGTACATCCTGCCGAACGCCATCGACTGGACCCTGGTGGCGGTGCTGGCGGTGTTCTTCCAGGCGGTGTCGCCGCACAAGTTCGTCGGCTGGGGCCTGATGGTCCTCTATGTGATCGCCACCCAGACCTTCACCACGCTCGGCTTCGACCACAACCTCTACAACTACGGCGGCGCCCCCCGCGTGCCGCTGTCGGACATGAACGGCCAGGGCGACTTCGGCCGGTTCGCCAACTGGTTCCGGGCCTACTGGTCGGCCTTCGCGGTGATCCTGCTGGTGCTGTCCTACGGCCTGTGGCGGCGCGGGACGGAGAGCCGGTTCTGGCCGCGGCTGCGCCGGCTCCCGCGCCGGCTGATGAGCCCCGCCGGCGCCCTCGGCGCGGTCGCCCTGGCGGCCTTCGCCGGCCTGGGCGGCTTCATCTACACCAACACCAACGTCTGGAACCCCTACCGAAACAACATCGAGGGCGAGCGCTGGGAGGCCGACTTCGAGAAACAGTTCCTGAAGTACGAGACCCTGCCGCAGCCGTCGGTCACCGACGTCACCCTGGACGTCGACCTCTATCCGCACGAGCCGCGCCTGAAGGTTCGCGGCATCTACGAACTGGTCAACGACTCCGGCCAGCCGATCCCGGCGATCCACGTGCGCATGAACCGGGACACCCGGCCGGTGAAGCTCTCGGTCAAGGGAGCGGCGTCGGCCCAGGTGTTCGACCGCTTCAACTACCGCATCTTCACGCTCGAGCGTCCGCTGCAGCCGGGCGAGCGGACCAACCTCGTCTTCGAGACCCTGATGGTCCAGAAGGGCTTCAAGAATTCGGGCAACACCACCCGCATCGTCGACAACGGCGCCTTCGTCGACAATTCCGAATTCGCCCCGACCATCGGCATGAGCCGCCAGGGCCTGCTGCAGGACCGCGCCAAGCGGCGCAAGTACGGCCTGCCGCCGCAGCTGCGCCCCCGCAAGCTCGAGGACCGCGCGGCCCAGGCGCACAACTATGTCTTCGACGCGGACTGGGTGAACGCGGACATCACGGTCACCACCGTCGCAGACCAGACGCCGGTGGCCCCCGGCTACCGGGTCTCCGACGTCACCCAGAACGGCCGGCGCACCATCCGCTATCGGACGGACGCCCCGATCCTGCATTTCTTCTCGGTGCAGTCGGCGCGCTACGCGATCCGCAAGGTCGACCACAAGGGCGTGGAGCTGGCCATCTATTACGACGCCCAGCACCCCTGGAACGTCGACCGGATGATCAAGGCGCTGCAGACCGGGCTGGACTATTTCCAGAGCAATTTCGGCCCCTACCAGTTCCGCCAAGCGCGGATCCTGGAGTTCCCCGACTACGCCCAGTTCGCCCAGGCCTTCGCCAACACCATGCCCTATTCGGAAGGGCTGGGCTTCGTCGCCGACAACACCAAGCCCGACAAGATCGACTTGGTCACCTACGTCACCGCCCACGAGCTGGCCCACCAGTGGTGGGCGCACCAGGTGATCGGCGCGGACATGCAGGGGGCGACAGCGCTCTCCGAAACCCTGGCCCAGTACTCAGCCCTGATCGTCATGGAGAAGACCTACGGCGCCGAGGGCATCCGCCGGTTCCTGAAGTTCGAGCTGGACAGCTATCTGCGCTCGCGCGGCGGGGAGCTGGTCGAGGAGCTTCCGCTGATCCGCGTGGAGAACCAGCCCTACATCCATTACCGGAAGGGCTCGCTGGTCATGTACCTGCTCCGGGACCGCATGGGGGAGGCGCGGGTCAACGCGGCGCTGCGCCGGCTGATCGCCCAGTACGCCTTCCGCGGCGCGCCCTACCCGCGCTCGCAGGACCTGGTGGACGCGCTGCGCGCCGAGGCGGGGCCGGAGCATCAGCAGCTGATCACCGACCTGTTCGAACGGATCACGGTCTATGACCTGAAGACCCGCACGGCGGCGGTGAGCCGGCGCGCGGACGGCCGCTACGACGTCACCCTGACGATCGAGGCGAAGAAGGCCTATGCCGACGGGACCGGCCGCGAGACCGAAACCCCGATCCCGAGCGGCGAGATGTTCGACATCGGCGTGTTCGCGGCGGAGCCCGGCAAGCCCGGCTTCAGCGCCAAGGACGTACTCTCCCTGGGCCTGCAGCCGCTGCGGTCCGGCAGCCAGACCCTGGTGGTCACCGTCGACAGGCCGCCTGCCTTCGCGGGCGTCGATCCGTACAACAAGCAGATCGACCGCAACTCCGACGACAACGCCATCCGGGTCGGTTGAGACGGAGACCGGACCTTCCCCCGCCGCACCCCCTCCGGTTGCAGCCGCCGCCGTCACAACCCTGAAAATGCGCCAAGATGTAGTATTCGGCGCATCGCACGTATCAGTTGCGTCATATTGAGTAGCTGAGCACCAGTTCCGCTTGGACCGCTTATTGCTCAGTGTCTGCGGCTCGCGTACCTCCGCCTCCAGCTTGTACTAACTTGATACGCGTTCCGGAGATTACAGAACCGATGTTCAACACGCGCCTCGCCGTCGCCGCTGTCGCCGCCGTTGCCTGGAGCATCGCCGCTTCCGCCTCGGCCCAGACCACTCAGTCGATCGGCGGATCCATCAACATCTACACGCCGGCCCTGGTCGTGAATAAGTCCTCGGACCTGTCGTTCGGGACGGTCAGCCGCCCCACCGCCGGCAACGGCACGGTGCAGCTCGACGTCAACACCGGCAACGTCACCGTGACCGGCGGCATCACCATCATCAGCGGCAATCCCGCGACCCGCGCCGCTTTCACCATCAGCGGCACGCCGCAGACGAACATCAACGTCACCTTCCCGCAGACCTTCAACCTGACGCGGACCAGCGGCTCCGAAACCCTGCAGGTCTCGCTGGCCTCCAGCCACAGCGGCGGCCAGCTCAACGCCGCCGGCACGCTGAGCGTCAACATGGGCGGCCAACTGGTCGTCGCGGCCAGCACCATGGCCGGCGCCTACACGGGCACCTACACCGTCACCGCCGCCTACAACTAAGACGCCTGATCTTCCCTGGGCCGGCTATCGCGCCGGCGTGTAGCCGAGTTCGCGGCTGGCCCAGGGAATGAAGTACTTCATGTTCGGCCAGTCGGTATGGCCGCCATCGTGCTGGCGCCACGCGAGCCGCCCATCCAGGACATCGGTATTGTAGGGCGGCATCTTCGCCGTCCGGTAGTCCTCGGTCACGCCGAGGTCCTTCGCGCCCAGCAGCCGCCACGCCGGCCCGGCCGCCACCGTCGCCATGTAGCTGCCCTGCTGGTCGAGCCAATGGGCGTCGCCCTGCTCCGGGATCCCATAGCTGATGAACGCCGCCCGCGGGGCGACGAGCGCGATCAGCTGATGCGAGTCCACCGGGATGTCGCCGGCGTTCCGCGAGCCGAAGCTGGATTCCGCGGCGCCGTACTTCATGAAGTTGCCGGCCATCCAGTGGTACTCTGACGGATCGGTCAGGTTCTCCACCGCCTCCCCGAAGTTGCGCCGGTGGGGCTTGGCGCCGCCTTCGCCCGAGGAGCCGACCAGCACCACCGCGAACCTCTGGTCATAGGCCGCGGCCACCAGCGCCGCCTTGCCCCAGCGCGACACGCCCTCGACGCCGACGCGCCGCGCGTCGACCGTCGGATCGGTCTCCAGATAGTCCAGCGCGCGGCTGGCGCCCCAGGCCCAGGCGCGCAGCGCGCCCCAGTCGTCGGGTTTGCGCGCCTGCCCGCGGTTGGCGAGGCCGATCACGCCCCGCGTCAGGCCGGCGCCGTTGTCGGCCTGGATGCTCGCCGGGTTGAGGGTGGCGAAACCCCAGCCGGCCGCGACCAGCTGATGCTGCGACGGCGGATCGCCCGCCGCATTGGTCGGGGCAGGGACCGGCGGGCGCTCGGCGATCACGTCGTAGGCGGGATGGCTGTCGAAGAAGCCGGCGAGGGCCGGATCGCGGGCGATCAGCAACGCCTTCATCGCCGTGTTCAGACGCGCCAGCTCCTCCGGCGTCGGCTGCACCGGGTTGGGGTAGCCGCCGCGCCCGAACATCACCAACACCGGGACCGGGCCCTTCGCCTCGGCCGGGGTGACCAGGGTCATCTGGATGTTCACCTCGATCGCCGGATAGGCGGTGTTGTCCACCCGGCCGACCACCTGCCGGGCGATGACCGGGGTGCGCCCCAGCATCTCCCGCTCCTGTCCGAGGACCGTCCAGGTCACCTTCGGGGCGTTGGCCGGCACACAGCCCAGCACCTCACGGTCGAAAGCCTCGACAATCTGCGGCCGACGCTCATTCCACCAGGCTTGCGCGGTGGTCACCCGGCGGCCGTTCTCAAGCGTCATCAGTTCCGGCCAGTCCGGGAAGGGATTGGCCGTCGCCTCGTCGTAGTTGGCCTGGTTCGGCGCGTCGGGACGCCCGCTGGGGGCCGGACGCAGTTTGCGGATGCCCAGTTGCCGCATCATGTCGGCGTGGTCCTGGGCCGTGGTCCAGGTCAGGGGCGCACTCTGCGCCAGGGCTGGGAGCGGGACCATCGAGGCCCCCAGCAGGGCGAGCCCGAGCGCGCGCTTGGTGAGGTGCATAGGTCTCCATCCCCCTGGCCTGTCCGCGCCGCCGTCCGGCCAGCGCGCCCGCCGATTGCATACAAGCTAGCGGCGTCCGCGGAACGATGTCCACCGAAATGGCGGCGCTCTCTCAGGCGAACAGCGACCGGTGGGCGCTGACCCCGGCCATCACCCCGGCGGCCGCGGCCAGGGTGGCGTTGTGCATGGCCATCACCGCATCGCCGGCCGCGAACACGCCCGCCACGCTGGTCTGTTTGAACCCGTCCACGCGAAGGTAGGGCCCGGTCATCCCGTCCTCCAGGGCGCAGCCGAGCTGGTCTGCCAGACCGCCCGCCGGACGGGTCTTCGGCGCGGTGAAGATCGCCTCGATCGGCAGGCTGCGGCCGTCGGCGAGGCGCACCGCGTTCAGGTCCGGCGCGTTACCCACCAACTCCACCACCGGCGTGGCTTCGATGCGGACCTCCCGCGCGGCGAGCAGCGCCGCCGTCTCCGCGTCAATGTCGAAGGGGCCCTGAGTGAAGAAGGTCGTTGGGCCCCAATCAGCGATCAGCACCGCCTGATGGCCCGACATCGGATTGTTGGCCAGCACACCCAGCGGCCGATCGCGCACCTCGTAGCCGTGGCAGTAGGGGCAGTGCAGCACCGTGCGGCCCCAGCGTTGGGCCAGGCCGTCGATCGCCGGCAGTTCGTCGGCGACGCCCGTGGCCAGCACCAGCCGGCGCGCCGCGACCTCCTGGCCGGTTTCCAGCGTCAGGCTGAACCGGTCGATCGCGCCGGTCACGCGGTCCGCCCGGCCGTGAACGAAGTCGACGGTGGGATAGGCGCTGAGCTGGCGCAGCGCCTCGCGCATGATCGCCGCCGGGGCCACCCCGTCCTGGCCGAGGAAGCCGTGCGAGGCCTGGGCGAAACGGTTACGGGGCTGGCCGGCGTCGACCAGCAGGATCCGCTTGCGGGCCCGCGCCAATTGCATAGCCGCGGACATGCCGGCGAAGCTGCCGCCGACCACGATCACCTCGTACTCCATCGTCTTTCGCCCGTGCTGCGAGGCCGTCACGCCTCTTTATAAGTTACATGATATGCCGTAGGCGCCATTCACGCAACTTATGTTGTTACGCAATCTGCGCTGGCCTGCCGCGCCCGGCGATGCCAAGGACTCCGCTGTGAGGATCGACAGCCGCCTTTCGCGCATGCTGCATGCGCTGATCCACATGGACCGCCTGCCGGGCGCGGCTACGTCGGAGACCCTGGCCGGCATGCTGAGCACGAACCCGGTGGTGGTGCGCCGGACCATGGCCGGGCTGCGGACCCATGGCCTCGTCACGTCGGAAAAGGGGCATGGCGGCGGCTGGGCGCTGGCGCGGCCGCTGGCGGACATCACCCTGCTGGACATCTACCGCGCCCTGGGCGATCCGCCGCTGTTCGCGATCGGCCTGGCCGACGACGATCCGAAGTGCCCGATTGAACGGGCCGTCAACGGCGCGCTTTGCGGGGCCCTGTCCGAGGCCGAGGCGGGTCTGCTGCGCCGTTTCGCCGACGTCTCCCTGGCCGACCTGTCCAGCGATTTCCGCCCGACCTGCGCACCTGGCGACGAGCCCGATTGAACGGGGCCTTGTGTTTCGAGAACATTTGCGGAACATTCCGCTCATGGAGCCCGCCCCTATCGTTGAGGAAGCTGTCCGCCCGACCGACCTCTGGGGAGCGCCGGAGCCCACGCCGACGGCGGCTGTTGCGCCCAAGCCGCATTTCCTCGGACACCGCGACCGCCTGAGAGATCGAGCGGCGGCCGGCGGCCTCGCCGCCCTGCCTGACTACGAGCTGCTGGAGCTGTTCCTGTTCCGCTCGATCCCCAAGCGGGACGTCAAGCCGCTGGCCAAGCAGTTGCTCGCCCGCTTCGGCTCGCTGGGCGCCGTGCTGGGCGCGACGGCCGAGGAGCTGAAAACGGTGGCTGGAGTCGGATCGGCGGTGGCGCTGGACCTCAAGCTGCTGCACGAGGCGGCGCTGCGGATGGGGCGCGAAGCGGTGGCCCGCCAGCCGGTGATCTCGTCCTGGAGCGCCCTGGTCGCCTATGTCCAGACCGCCCTGGCCTACGAGACACGCGAGCAGTTCCGGGTCCTGTTCCTCGACAAGAAGAACCAGCTCATCGCCGACGAGACCCTCAACCGGGGCACGGTCGATCACGCGCCGGTCTATCCGCGCGAGGTGGTGCGCCGCGCCCTGGAGCTATCGGCCAGCGCCCTGATCCTGGTGCACAACCACCCGTCGGGCGACCCGACGCCCTCGACCGCCGACGTGGACATGACCCGCCAGGTGGTCGAGGCCGCGCGGGCGCTGCGGATCGCGGTGCACGACCACCTCGTCGTCGGGCGCCACGGCGTCGCCAGTTTCAAGGCGCTCGGCCTGTTCTAACCTCCGGCGGCCGCCTCGGACCGGGCGCGCACGACCAGCACGTCGCCCGGCACGCCATCGACGATCCGCCGGGCCGTCCCGCCGATCAGCATGTGGAACAGCAGGCCGCGCCCGACGGCGCCGATCACCGTCAGCTCCGCGCCGCGCTCGACGACATAGCTGGCCAGCATCGCCGGCGGCGGACCATGTTCGATGGTGGTGTGGATGCGGGCCCGCAGGTCCGGGGCGACCCGGGACTCCTCAAGGAAGGCCTGGATGGTGGCGCTCTCCATGGCCGCGAAGTCATGGCTGAGCTGGTTGTCCTGCAGCAGGGCGCGATAGGGCAGCTCGAAGGCGTGCATCAGCATGAAGCTGGCGTCCGGGAACAGGGCCGCGGCGACCTCCAGCCCGTACCGCGACTCCTCGGTGAAGTCGGACCCGACGAGGATGTGGCCATAGGCGCCGCGGGGGCGGGTCTTGACCACCAGGACCGACACCGGCGAACGGCGCACCAGATGCTCGATGGTGGCGCCCAGCAGCATCCGCCCCAGCAGCTCGTCGCGCGCCGTGCCGAGCACGATCAGGTCGCAGCCTTCGCGGGCCGCCGCGTCCAGGATCACCCGCACCGCGGGCCCCTCCTCGACGAGGATCTGCAACCGGTCGACCTCCTCGCGCAGGTCCCGCCGGATCTGGCGCTCTATGGCCCCGCGCGGGTCGGGCGGGCGGCGCCAGGAGGGCGGATCATCGACGTCAGGCCAGGGCGACCCGGGGTTGGCCGGCTCGACGGCGTGGACGACGAGCAGCTCGGCGTCCCACTGACGGGCGAGCTGGGCCGCGCGGTCCAGGGCCCGATCGCATCGGGCGCTGAGATCGGTAGCCAGCAAAATCTTTCGCGGCGCAGCCGGAGGAAAGTGTTCATCGGCCATCCGTCCATCCTCCAACCAACCCATCGGAAAGAAAAAGTAACTGGACCCCGTGACCTCGACCTTGATTTGGACCGCCTACGAGTAGAGCGCCGCGATAACGGGGGTATCACCCTGGCGGTACATTGAAGAGATGCTCAAATTGTTCGCAAGGCAAGCAAGGCCGTTGCCGTCATCATTCCGAAAATAACCTTGCAGATCAACGCTTGAAACCGAAGCTCCACTCCGGGAAAATATGCGTCGGGCGTGGCGAGCGCCCGATCCCTACACCACGCCACCATCGCGGAAAGGATCCCCAGCGGCGATGCCGTACGACGCGCTGCTCATCGCTTTTGTCGGGATTCCCTTCCTGGCCAGCCTTGCGGCCGTCTTCATGCATGCCCGGGCGCGCAATCTCGCGGCCTGGCTGACCATCGGCGCGGCGCTGACCTGCCTGGTGTTCACCGCCCTGCTCTATCCGCCCATCGCCGCCGGTATGGTGATCAAGCACACCATCGCCTGGGCCCCCAGCCTCGGACTCGACCTGGTCCTGCGGGTCGACGGCTTCACCTGGGTATTCCTGCTGCTGATCTGCGGCATCGGGGTGCTCGTCGGCATCTACGCCCGCTACTACATGTCGCCGGAAGACCCGGTTCCACGGTTCTTCTCCTATCTGCTGGCGTTCATGGGCTCGATGCTGGGCGTCGTCATGTCCGGCAACGTCATCCAGATGGTGTTCTTCTGGGAGCTGACCAGCCTCTTTTCGTTCCTGCTGATCGGCTACTGGCATCACGGCGCCTCGGCGCGCGAAGGCGCGCGGATGTCGCTGATCGTCACCTCGGCTGGGGGCCTTTGCCTGCTGGGCGGGCTGCTGCTGGTCGGGCGGATCGTCGGCAGCTTCGACGTCGACGTGATCCTGGCCTCCGGCGACCTGATCCGGAACGATCCGCTCTACACCGTCACCCTGGTCCTGATCCTGCTGGGCGCCTTCACCAAGAGCGCCCAATTCCCCTTCCACTTCTGGCTGCCCCACGCCATGTCGGCGCCGACGCCGGTGTCGGCCTATCTGCACTCCGCGACCATGGTGAAGGCCGGCGTCTTCCTGCTGGTCCGCCTGTGGCCGGTGCTGTCGGGCACGTCTGAATGGTACTGGCTGGTCGGCGGCGCCGGCCTGCTCACCCTGGTCCTGGGCGCCTACTGCGCCATGTTCCAGCAGGACCTGAAGGGCGTGCTGGCCTATTCGACGATCAGCCACCTGGGCCTGATCACCCTGCTGCTGGGCATCGGCACGCCGCTGGCCTGCGTCGCGGCCATCTTCCACATCGTCAACCACGCCACCTTCAAGGCCTCGCTGTTCATGGCCGCCGGCGCCATCGACCACGAGGCCGGAACCCGCGACCTGCGCCGCCTTGGCGGGCTGGCGAGCTACATGCCGGTGACCATGGTCCTGGCCGCGATCGCCGCCGGCGCCATGGCCGGCGTACCGCTGCTGAACGGCTTCCTGTCGAAGGAGATGTTCTTCGAGGAGACCCTGGTCACCCGGTCGGGCGCGGCCTTCGACTTCGTGCCGATCCTCGCCGCCCTGGCCGCGAGCACCTTCGGGGTGATCTATTCGCTCCGCCTGGTGGTCGGGGTGTTCTTCGGGCCGGAACCGGCCGACCTGCCCCGCAAGCCGCACGAACCGCCGCTGTGGATGCTGTTCCCCATCGCCCTGCTGGTGGTGCTCTGCATCCTCGTCGGCACCCTGCCCGGCGTGCTGGTGGGCCCCTACCTGCACACCGCGGCGGTCGCGGTGCTGGGCGCCCACACCCCGCTCTACAGTCTCGCCGTCTGGCACGGCCTGACCCCCGCCCTGCTGATGAGTACGGTCGCCCTGGTCGCGGGCTGCGCCTTTTACATGGCCGGGCGGCGCTGGCTCTCCCGCCTCGACGGGCCGCCGCTGATGCGCGGGATCAGCGGCAAGCGGATCTTCGAGCGGGTGCTGGGCCTCGTGGCCAAGACCTGGCCGCGCCGGCTCGAGCGGCGTTTCCCCAGCCGGCGGCTGCAGCCGCAGGTGCTGATGATCGTCCTGGCCGCCCTGGTCGCCGGCGCGATCGGCGTCGGGGCGACGCCCGCGCCGCTGGAGCCGCTGCGCTGGTCCGGCATCGATCCGGCCTTCGCTCTGCTGTGGATCCTTGGCGGCGCCTGCGCGGCCGGCGCGGCGGTGCTGGCCAAGTTCCACCGCCTGGCCGCCCTCGTCCTCACCGGCGGCGCGGGCCTGGTCTCCTGCATCAGCTTCGTCTGGCTCTCCGCCCCCGACCTCGCGGCCACCCAGCTGCTGGTGGAGGTGGTGACCACCATCCTCATCCTCCTGGGCCTGCGCTGGCTTCCCCGCCGCGTCGAGGCGCTGGAGCCTCGCGAAGAGCGGCGCGCCCTCACCCGCCGGCGCCGCGACGCGGTGATCGCCGTGGTCAGCGGCATCGGCCTGGCCACCCTGGCCTATGGGGTGATGATGCACCCGGTCGAGGAGTCGATCTCCCGCTTCTTCCTGGAGCGCGCCTACACCGAGGGCGGCGGACGCAACGTCGTCAACGTGATCCTGGTCGACTTCCGGGCCTTCGACACCCTGGGCGAGATCACCGTCCTGGCCATCGTCGCCCTGACCGTGTTCGCCCTGCTGCGCCGGTTCCGCCCGGCGACGGAAAGCGTCGGCGCGCCGACCCAGCAACGGTTCCAGAACGCCATCGACGAGCGCCTGCCCGAGCGCAGCGCCGGCCACACCCTGGCCAGCTACATGATGATCCCCGGCCTGATCATCCAGCTCATGTTCCCGGTGATCCTGCTGTTCGGCCTGCACCTGTTCCTGCGCGGCCATGACCTGCCGGGCGGGGGCTTCTCCGCCGGCGTCACCGTCGCGGTGGCGCTGATCCTGCTCTACATGGCCCGCGGCGTGCGCTGGGTGGAAGCGCGGGTGAAGGTCGTGCCGACCCGCTGGATCGGCCTCGGCCTGCTGATCGCCGTCACCACCGGCCTGGGTTCGCTCGCCTTCGGCTACCCCTTCATGACCGCCTACTTCCAGTATCTCGATCTGCCGCTGTTCGGCCGCATCCCGATGGCCACGGCGGTGCTGTTCGACCTGGGAGTGCTGGTGCTGGTGGTCGGCGCGACCTCGCTGATCCTCGTCTCCCTGGCCCATCAGTCGCTGCGGCGGCCGCGCCGGGCGGCGGCGGATGCGGCGGTCGAGCCCGCCGCCGACGCGGCGCCTGATGCGCGGGGAGACGGCTGATGGAATTCGTTCTCGCCGCCGCCATCGGCGTCCTCTCCGCCTCCGGCATCTGGCTTGTCCTGCGTCCGCGCACCTTCCAGGTGATCATCGGCCTGACCCTGATCTCCTATGCGGTGAACCTGTTCATCTTCTCCACCGGCGGGCTGCGGGTCGGCGCCGATCCGGTGCTGAAACCCGGCGCCGTGGGCATCGAAAGCTACGCCGACCCGCTGCCTCAAGCGCTGGTGCTGACGGCCATCGTGATCAGTTTCGCCACCACGGCCCTGTTCCTGGTGGTGCTGCTGGCCTCGCGCGGCCTGAGCGGCGTCGACCACGTCGACGGCGAGGACGGCACGCCGTGATCGCCCACCTCCTGATCGCCCCGATCGTCGTGCCGCTGGCGGCGGGCGCCCTGCAACTGCTGGTCGGCGACCGGCGGCCGCGGCTCGCCGCCGCCATCGGCAGCCTCTCGTGCCTGGTCCTGCTGGCGGTTTCCATCGCCCTGATGAGCTTCGTCGGCGATCCCGACGGGGCGCCCGTGGCCGGCGTCTACCAGATCGGCGACTGGCCGGCGCCCTTCGGGATCGTCCTGGTGGCGGACCGGCTGTCGATCCTGATGACCACCCTGACGGCGGTCCTGGGCCTGGCCACGCTGCAGTATTCCCTGGGGCGCTGGGTGCGCCAGGGCGCCCATTACCACCCGCTCTTCCAGTTCCTGCTGATGGGGCTGAACGGCGCCTTCCTCACCGGCGACCTGTTCAACCTGTTCGTCTTCTTCGAGGTCCTGCTGGCCGCCTCCTACGGCCTGGCCCTGCACGGCTCGGGGCCAAAGCGGGTCGGGGCGGGCCTGCACTACATCGTCATCAACCTGGTGGCGTCGATGCTCTTCCTGATCGGGGTGAGCCTGATCTTCGGGGTCACCGGCACCCTGAACATGGCGGCCCTGGCCGAGCGCATCCCACAGGTGCCGGCCAACACCCGCAACCTGCTCCACGCGGGGGCGGCGATCCTCGGCGTGGCGTTCCTGGTCAAGGCGGCGATGTGGCCGCTCGGCTTCTGGCTGCCGCGCACCTACGACGCGGCCTCGCCGCCGGTGGCGGCGATGTTCGCCATCATGACCAAGCTCGGCGTCTACATCCTGCTGCGGCTGAGCTTCCTGCTGTTCGGCGATGATGCCGGGGCCTCGGCCGGTTTCGGCGACGCCTGGCTGCTCTGCGGCGGCCTCGCCACCCTGGTGGTCGGCATGATCGGCGTGCTGGCGGTGAAGGATCTCGGGCGGATCGCCGGCTACAGCCTGCTGGTGTCCGCCGGCACCCTGCTGGGCGCGGTCGGTTACGGCGATCCGGCGGTGATCGGCGGGGCCCTGTTTTACCTGGTGGCCTCGACCCTGGGGGTGGCGGCCTTCTTCCTGCTGGCCGGCCTCATCGCGCCGGACGGGAACGACGAAGTCGACGAGCCGGAGATCCTTGAGGCCTATAACCCCGGCGGAACCCCGCTCTATGCCGAGGAGGATGAGACCGTCGTGGTCATCTCCGCCCCGACGGCCCTGCTCAGCGGCGCCTTCCTGGCCTGCACCCTGCTGATCGCCGGCCTGCCGCCGCTGCCCGGCTTCATCGCCAAGTTCGCCATGCTCGCCCCGATGATCGGCGCGGAGGTCACCTCGCCGCTGCCCGGCGGCGGCGGACTGCTGTTCGCCCTGATCATAGCCTCCAGCCTGTGCGCCCTGATCGCCATGGTCCGGGCCGGCATCCAGATATTCTGGGCCGAGCAGGACCGCCGCTTCCCCACCATCCGGGTCGCCGAGATGGCGCCGGTGCTGGCGCTGCTGGCGCTCAGCGTCCTCCTGACCGTCGCCGCCGACTGGCCCCTTCGCTACACCCGCGCGGCGGCCGAGGACGCCCGGAGCGCCTCCGGCTACATCGCCCGGGTGCTTCCGCCCCCCGCGGAGGCCGCGCCATGAAGCGCTGGCTGCCCTATCCGGCCCTGTCAGCGTTCCTGATGGTCGTCTGGCTGGTGCTCAACCAGAGCGTCGGCCCCGGTCACCTGGTGATCGGCGCCCTGTTGGGGATCGGCCTGGGCAAGGTGTTCGGCCGCCTGCGTCCGCCCGAACTGCGGCTGCGCAATGCGCACAAGCTGCTGATCCTGGCCTTCGTCGTGGCCATCGACATCATCCGCTCGAACTTCGCGGTGGCGAAGATCATCGTCCAGGGCCGCAGCCGGGCGGTGACCTCCGGCTTCGTGTCGATCCCGCTGCGCCTCACCGACCCTTACGGCATGGTGGTGCTGGCCTGTATCATCACCTCGACGCCCGGCACCATCTGGGTCAGCTACGATGCGGTCCACGGCGTCCTGCTTATCCACGTCCTCGACCTGGTGGACGAGGCCACCTGGATCCACACCATCGGGCACCGCTACGAGCGCCTGCTGCTGGAGGTCTTCGAATGAGCGCCGTCATTCTCGGCATCTCCGTCGTCACCACCCAGGTCATCCTGGTCCTGGCCATGTGCCTGTCGGTCGCACGCATGGTCCGCGGCCCGCGGGCGCAGGACCGCGTGCTCGGCCTCGACACCCTTTACGTTACCGCCATGCTGCTGCTGGTCACCATCGGGGTGCGGACCGGCAGCCCGCTCTATTTCGAGGCCAGCCTGATCATCGCCCTGCTCGGCTTCGCCGGCACGGTGGCGCTGTCCAAGTTCCTGATGCGCGGCGAGGTGATCGAATGACGATGGCCAACCTGCCGCTGTGGGCGTCGATCCTGGTGTCGGCCCTGCTGCTGACCGGAGCGTCGCTGGCGCTGATCGGATCGTTCGGCCTGCTGCGCCTGAACAGCTTCTACGCGCGCGTGCACGCCCCGACGCTGGGGGCGACCTTCGGCGCCTTCCTCGTCCTGGCGGGCTCGATCACCTACTTCTCGGTCTCACAGTCCCGCCCGGTGTTCCACGAGCTGCTGATCGGCCTGTTCCTCAGCCTGACCACGCCCATCACCCTGATGCTGCTGGTCCGCGCCGCCCTCTACCGCGACCGCGAGGAGGGCTCGAAGGAGGTCCCGGTCCTGGACTTGCCGGAATAGCTAGTCGCCCTCGGCGGCTGCGACCTTGAGCACCCGGACCGCCCGGGAACCGCCGCCAGCGTCCTTCCAGCGGAATATCGCCCCTTCCGCCAACCCCACCAGGGCCGCGCCGATGGGACTGAGCAGCGAGACCTCGTTCTCCTCGGGGTTCTCGCTGCCGGGCCGCACGACTCGCACGCGCCGCTGGCGCCTGGTCCGCAGATCCCGGTAGGCGACCCACGCACCGAGATGGACGAAAGCCGGCTCGCCCGTTTCCGGGGCGATGCTCAGGCGGCCGAACTCCTGCAGAAAGAGCGCGGCGTCGGCGTTCCCGCGGGCCTGGGCGGCGATCCGTTCCAGTTCCGGAAGGTCGGCCCTGCGGGCATAGACCGGCGGGCGGGCGAACATGGTGTCGTTGAGTCCGGGCAATTCGTTCTCCGAGTATTCCAGGACCGCCGCCGGCGTCTCCGACGTAGATCCCTCCACGAGGCGCCTGGTCCCCGGGATTTCATATGGGCTGTGAAGTCATGAAAGGCATTTCCTCGAACTCAGGGCGCAAGGCCGCGAGAGTCCGAGGTTAGACCGGCGCGGCGTTGCTGCGCGTCTGTTTGGGCTGAAGAGCCGGATGATCGCCGTTGCACATGACGCGCTGAGGATGACGCCGGCCGGCAGCGAAGTCAAACCTGCGACGGTGGGCGCGGACGGCGTTGACTTCTCGCCCCAAGCGACCATCTTATCCCGATGCGAACCTCGCACATCCATCCGCGTCGCCTTTGCCACGCCTGTCGCCTCGTCAAGGGCGGCTCTCCCCGAGCCTAGTTCGTTCCCGAACGCGGTTCGGGGCCCTGTCAGGCTGACCTTCGCCTGCATTCTGGTCGCAAACGTCCCATCCGATCGTATGCCAGCCGCCTCGCGCGGAGGCCGCGCGCGCGCGGACCAGGCTTCAGTCGCTTCGAGACCCTGGAGGCCGAACATGAGCACACCCGAACAGACGTCCCGCGGCCTGGCGATGTCCGCGACGCGGACCGCGCCTGACACGGGCCCCGCGCCAGTCCCCGACCTGGCGCCCAACGTCACACCTTTCAGACGGCCCGCGCCGTCCAGTCCGCCGGCG
>JAEYTM010000335.1 GCA_023434015.1 Pseudomonadota bacterium
GGGGGGTGACGGGCGCGACCAGGGCGCGGATCGGCGGGGGCGGGGCGGGGGCTTTCATGTCCGCCCATGATCCGGTCTCGCGCCGCATAAGAAAAGACCCGGGGGCGCGCCCCCGGGTCTGTCTGGATCAGTCGGCTCCCGGCAGCGGCGGCACCGGACCGGGCGGCGCGTCGCGGTCCAGTTCGTGGACCTCGGTCAGGCCGCGGCCGACGTGGCTCTTGCGGTAGCCATAGAGGAAGTAGACCACCAGTCCGATCACCGCCCAGCCGACGAACATCAGCTTGGTGTCGGTCGGCAGGCTGAAGAACAGATAGACGCAGCCGGCGGCCGCCAGAGGCGCGGTGAGCATCACCGCCGGGGTGCGGAACGGCCGCTTCCGGGTCGGGTCGGTCCGGCGCAGCACCATCACCGCGACGGCCACCATGGCGAAGGCGAACAGGGTGCCGGAGTTGGAGATGTCCGCCAGCACGCCCACCGGGAAGAAGGCCGCGAACAGCGACACGTACACGCCGGTGACGATGGTGATCACGTGCGGGGTGTGGAACTTCGGGTGAACCTTCGACAGCACCGACGGCAGCAGGCCGTCGCGGCTCATGACGAAGAAGATCCGGGTCTGGCCGAACATCATCATCAGGATGACCGAGGGCAGGGCCAGGCCGGCCGCCAGGCCGAGCAGGTTGCCGATCTGCGGCCAGCCGATGGTCCGCAGGGTCCAGGCCAGCGCCTCCTTCGAGCAGACGACGTACTGCGAGCCGTTGGCCGCGCAGGCGGCGGTGAGTTCCGGGCTGCCGGGCCGCAGGCCGGCGCCGTCGGCCCCCAGCATCGGCTGGGCGCCCACCGTGCCCACCACGCCCGCGGCGACCAGGATGTAGAAGATGGTGCAGAAGCCGAGCGAGCCGATCAGGCCGATGGGCATGTTGCGCTGCGGGTCCTTGGTCTCCTCCGCCGCTGTCGAGACGGCGTCGAAGCCGACATAGGCGAAGAAGATCGAGGCCGCCGCCGCCGAGATCCCGGCGAGGCCGAGCGGGGCGAAAGGTTCGAAGTTCTCCATCTGCATGACCGGCAGGGCGAGAACGCAGAACAGCGCCAGGGCGGAGACCTTCACCGCCACCAGGAAGGCGTTGACCATCGCCGATTCCCGCGTGCCGACGACCAGCAGGGCGGTGACCAGCAGGGCGATGCCGGCGGCCGGCAGGTTGACGATCCCGCCGTCCATCGGTCCGAGGACCAGGGCGTCGGGGATGTCGATGCTGAAGGCGTGCTCGATCAGCCCGACCACATAGCCGGACCAGCCCACGGAAACGGCCCCCGCGGCGACGGCGTATTCGAGGATCAGCGCCCAGCCGACCATCCAGGCCAGCATCTCGCCCATCACCGCATAGCTGTAGGTGTAGGCGGAGCCGGACACCGGCACCATCGAGGCCATCTCGGCGTAACAGAGCGCGGCCACCGCACAGACGAAGCCGGCGATCAGGAAGCTGATGATCATCCCCGGACCGGCCTTCTGCGCCGCCTCGGCGGTGAGCACGAAGATGCCGGTGCCGATGACGGCGCCGATACCCAGCATGGTCAGCTGGAAAGCCCCCAGGGAACGATGCAGCGATTTCTTTTCCGCCGTCGCAAGGATCGCGTCTAGAGGCTTAACCCGCCACATAGTCCCTCCAGCAGCGGTCCCCCAGTAAGGTCCGCCAATGTCTAAAATCTGGGCGGACGGTGGCGTGCGCCCATGAAGCGGTCAAGCGGCAAGACTTGGCGTCGGTGAGGTGTGCGGATAGAGCCCGGGGATGCTTCCCGTCCACGAGGTCCTGCCGCTTATTAAGGCGGCGCTGGTCGATGGCCCCTCGGCCGTCCTCGTGGCCCCGCCCGGTGCGGGCAAGACGACCGTCGTGCCGCTGGAGTTGCTCGCGGAAGCCTGGGTCGGTGGCGGCAAGATTGTCGTCCTCGAACCGCGCCGGCTGGCCGCCCGCGCCGCCGCCGAACGTATGGCCGCGATGCTCGGCGAAAAGGTCGGCGAGACCGTCGGCTACCGCGTGCGCATGCAGAGCCGCGTCTCCGCCGCAACCCGCATCGAGGTGGTCACCGAGGGCGTTTTCACCCGGATGATCCTCGCTGACCCGGAGCTGCCCGGCGTCGCCTGCGTGATCTTCGACGAGTTCCACGAACGCAGCCTCGACGCCGACCTCGGCCTCGCCCTGGCCCGCGACGCCCAGGGCCTGCTGCGTGAGGACCTGCGGCTTCTGGTGATGTCCGCGACCCTCGACGGCGCCGCCGTCGCCCGCCTGCTCGGGCCGCGGACCCCGGTGGTCGAGAGCCAGGGCCGCGCCCATCCCGTGGAGACCCGCTACCTCGGACGTGACGAGCGGCTGCGGCTGGAGGACCGGGTGGTGCGCGCGGTCGAGAAGGCGCTGGCCGAGGAGACCGGCAGCGTCCTCGTGTTCCTGCCGGGGCAGGGCGAGATCCTGCGCACCGCCGAGCGGCTGTCGCAGCGCCTGCGCCGTCCGGGCGTCGACATCGCCCCGCTCTACGGCGCCCTCGATCCCGGCCACCAGGACCGCGCCATCTCCGCCCCGCCGCCCGGCCGCCGCAAGGTGGTGCTGGCCACCTCCATCGCCGAGACCAGCCTGACCATCGAGGGCGTGCGGGTGGTGATCGACAGCGGGCTGTCGCGCGCGCCCCGCTTCGACCCGGCCTCGGGCCTGACGCGGCTGGTCACCGTGCCCG